>JACQAW010000195.1 GCA_016194725.1 Deltaproteobacteria bacterium | reverse complement strand
GGTACAGGCGCTTGATTTGATTTTATTTCGGGCGCTTGCTGTTCCGTTGATCCTCATCAGTATTTTGAAAAAACTCAGGGCGGAACGCGAATTCGACACGGTTCCCGCGAATTTTGTCATCTGGACGATGGCATTGGCTGTTCTCATCGCAAGCTATTGGTTTGGACAAAAAACATTTCCTTCCGATCTTCAGAGCTCAATCCATATTGGTACAGCAGCAGCTGGAGTCTTAACGGGAATTTTTATTCTGGCAAATCAGTCGTCCACCGTGGGGCAGCTTATTGGACTTCTTACGATGGAGTCAGGAATAGTTTTGACCGAGGTTTTTGCTGCTGGTCGTGAGCAATGGTTCATACAACTGGGGATAAGCTTGGTGTTTGTTTGGACGGTCGGCCTCATTTGGGAGTTTCTCCATCATTTTTCGGAGCTAGAGGTACACGAGGCTGAAGCGGCGGACGGCCCTCGAATTGAGGAAAGGGACGTTTTGTGACTCTAGGTCTGTGCGCGGCACTTCCTTTCTTCGGCATGCTTCTTACCTTCGGCCGAAAAAGCGTGCGAAGATCGCTCAATGTGTTTGTTGGCGTTGCGATCTCAAGCTTTGTCTGTTCGGCGATAGTTTTGGCTTTCTCTCCGGTGGATGAAATTTCTCGGTTTGCCGATAGTCTGTTCGTGAGCGATGCCTCATCGAGACTTTTTCTATCGCTCATCTCGGCGGTGTTCACGGGCGTTGCTCTTTACGTTTACAACCGCGCGCAAACGAACCCCTTCGCCGCTCGGAAGATTCAGGGTTTTGTCCGGAGAGCGCTTTTATTTTTCACTATTTCCGTGGCCGCTGTCCTTAGCAACCACTTTGTCTTAATGTGGTTGCTCCTTGAGGCGACCACTCTGGCCGCAGCTCCCCTCATCTATCATCAAAAGGGCGCGGCATCTGTTCGAGCGGCATGGAAGTACTTTATTTTCTCAGGCGTTGGCCTGGGAATCGCTTTCGTAGGATTTATTTTTCTTGGTTTAGGAACCCATGGGCAGAGCGGCGGTGAGCTGAGTTTTTATTTTCATGAGCTTGTAGGCAGGCAGTGGGGGCTTGAAGTAGCTCCGTGGAGAGAATTGGGATTGGCACTCATCGTGTTTGGTTTTGGGACGAAGCTTGGCCTGGCGCCGATGTACGCATGGCTTCCGGAAACGTATGACCTTGCTCCGCCGTCTGTAACGGTGCTTTTAGCTGCGGTTCAATTCAATGCTGTGATCTTGGCGCTGTTTAGGGTTTTTCAATATTTTCAGCCGCAAGAGGTCAGGCTTATTCGCTATGAACTCATTGTCATCGGGCTTGCTTCGATTCTTGTGTCCGCTTTTCATATTGTTGTCGCGAAGAACTATAAAAGGCTCATCGCCTACGCTTCGATCAATCACGCCGGAGTGATTGCAGTGGGCTTGGGCATCGGAAAGAGCGCGGCTTACGGTGTGGTGCTCTACGCAATCAGTAATGCTCTGGTGAAAGCTGTTCTCTTTCTGACGTGTGGGAACATCAAGGCTCGCTATCATACGAAGTATATAGCCGAGCTTCAGGGCCTGATTAAGACGATGCCTTTTAGCGGCGTGTTTTTCATGACGGGAATTTTTGCTTTGTTGGGATTTGCCCCGTTTGGCAGTTTTTTTGGCGAAGTCATGGTCATGAAAAGCATGATCGATGGCCAGCACTTTGCGGTGTTCACCTTGTTTTGCCTGCTGACAACGGTCGTTTTTGTCGCGATGGGACGGGCGACGTTTCCGATGATTTGGGGCGAACCCAATCATGAGATTAGCCTGCACGGCGAATCCATCTATACGCTATTGCCGAATTTATTTTTTGTCGGTCTTCTGCTTAGTCTTGGCGTTTATCTCCCCGTTGCAGCGAATAATTTATTGCAGAGCATCGCCAACGGCATAGGGGGTCGGTGATGAATGTCACACGACCTGGATCACCGATCGTGGCTGGCCTCGCATCTTTTTTTCCGATATTAGAAATTCGCGATTTTCAGCAAAGGATAAGGGATTGGATTTCTCACGGCGGCAGAGTCGTTAGTTTTTTTGGAAGTCCAGCGGTGAATGCTAGCGACGTGAATCTGAATGTGGTTCTGGCAAATGAAACGAATGGTTCTTTGCTTTTTCTTCGAAGTTCACGGGGCAGAAATGATTCCTATCATTCGCTGGCAATCGAGCATCCGCAGTTTCAATGTTTTGAGCGCGAGTGTTTTGAGCAGTTTGGAGTAAAGCCTAAGGGGCATCCGTGGCTGAAGCCGATTCGCTATCCGTCATCAAGCCCTGCCAGGCCGGACAGCTATCCTTTCTACCTGCTGGAAGGAAAGGAAATCCACGAAGTCGGTGTGGGTCCTATTCATGCAGGCGTCATCGAACCTGGGCATTTTCGTTTCATGTGCTACGGCGAGACGGTTCATCATCTGGAAATTCAGCTTGGTTACCAGCACCGGGGAGCGGAAGCTCTTCTTTTGCAAAAAAATCCGGCTTGTTTGGCGCCTCTTATTGAAACAATCGCCGGCGATTCAAGCATCGCGCATACTTGGGCCTACTGCATGGCTTACGAGGCTCTCTGCGGAGTGAATGTGTCCTGGGAAATTGAAGTCGTGCGGGGGATCGCGCTTGAGCTTGAGCGTGTCGCGATGCACTTGGCGGGTCTTGCGGGAATGTCCTCGGACATCGCATTTCTTCCCGGAGGCGCCACGTATGGACGGCTGAGAACTACAGTGATCAACACTTCGATGCGTTTGTGTGGAAGTCGTTTTGGAAGAGGCTGGCTCCGTCCCGGCGAAGTTCGATTCGAGTTAACGCCAGAAACACTGAAAGAGTTTGGGGACGCACTAAGGCTTTTGGAAACCGACCTGAAGCCCATCAATGACATGTTCCAGAGCTCAAAAACAGTTCAACATCGATTGAAAAAAACGGGAAGGATTTTGAAGCGGACAGCGTTGGAGATGGGATTTGTCGGGATGGTCGCCAGGTCGTCGGGAATACCGCTTGATTTGAGAGCCCGCTTTCCTGGTGAGCTGTATAGGCGGGTTCCAATTTCGAAATCGGTTGAAGAGTCCGGAGATTGTTGGGCTCGTGCGATGCTTCGTATTCGTGAGATTGGCATTTCGCTAAAATGGCTGACTTCAGCGCTGGCGGTGTTGGGCAAATTCCCGAATAGCTCGATGGATGAAAATAGATTGAATTCACCGTGGAAGATTCAGCTTGAGCCAGCTCGCGCCGCGTCGGTTGCGATAGCGGTAGTCGAAAGCTGGCGTGGCGAAGTCATGCATTGCCTGCAAACGGATTCAAGCGGGAAGATTTCACACTATAAAGTACAAGATCCCTCGATTCGTAACTGGTTCGCTGTGGCGTTAGCCGTTCGAAACAATGATATTTCGGACTTTCCGATTTGTAATAAGAGTTTCGATTTATCCTATTGCGGACAGGATTTGTGATTGGGAAATAAATATGTTTAAGGCGCTAAAAGTAAAAATCAACCAAGGCAAGCAATATGTGCGCGATGTCCGCAAGGCTTCGCCGACAGGATTTCGCGGATTCCCTCGGATTAGCCGCTCTCCATGTGAAAGTGGGTGCAATGCGTGTCAGAGCGCTTGTCCCACGAACGCGGTTTTGCTTGATCCGGTCAGAATTGATCTTGGGAAGTGTATTTTCTGCAATGAATGTGTGCGCGCGTGTCCTGAGCAAAAAATTATGTTTACCCCAGAGTGTAAGATGGCAGCAGATACCCGAGCAGGACTCGTCGTTGGTGAAAACGTCGAGGCATTGCGAGTCAGGTCCTCTGAGACAATCCAAAAGATATTTAGCCGATCATTGAAACTGCGATCGGTTTCAGCGGGTGGATGCAACGCCTGTGAGCTTGAGCTAGGCGCTCTCGGCAACGTCAACTTCGATATGGGACGTTTTGGTATTGAGTTCGTAGCCTCTCCTCGTCACGCTGACGGGGTGGTCATCAGCGGGCCGATCACCAGGAATATGGCGCGCGCTTTGGATCTTGCCCATGCGGGCATGCCCAATCCTAAAATCGTCATTGCCGTAGGGGCGTGTGCGATCTCGGGCGGGCTTTACGAAGGTTCTTCGGAGTTGGATAGGGAGTTTCTTGAACGGTTTAAGCCAAATCTATATGTGCCAGGCTGCCCGCCCCATCCCTTGACGTTTGTGAACGGGATTCTAGATCTGCTGGGCCGGCATTAATTAATGCCTTTTCTTGGCTAAAACAGCTGAATGCCCGGCAGGTTTTCGAGGCCGAAATACGCTTTAAAAACAACGGCGCTGACTTTTGATCGTGAAAAACAACGTAAGCGCTCCATCCGTACCAGTCTATCAGGCCATTTTCTTGTGGCAAGGTAGAGGATTTACGAAGGCTTGAG
>JACQAW010000194.1 GCA_016194725.1 Deltaproteobacteria bacterium | reverse complement strand
CCCCCGCGCCCACACCACACCAGCAAAAACCCCCTCATCCCATTACAGGCCGCCCCCGCTCAACACGGGCATATTGGGGCGCTCAGGGTCAAATCAAGGGGTTTTCACCAGAGCCTAACCTCAACCGACAAACCGTCTTAAGGACGAACCTCTTCAGCCGCTGCCTGAGTCCCTTCGTCCTCGATCCCGACCGGGGCAACCGCCTTCTCCAGAATTTCCTGAATCAAAGGCCGATACACGCGAAAAGCATACGGCGTTCGCAGCGCGATGGCCTGCATGACCTCGTTTTCAGTCTTGCCCTTCAGCAGCTGATCGACGACGTACAAATGGCGCAAGGTGCGAGGGTGCAGGTGTTTCTGGCCGAAGGTTTTAGACCAGCCCTTGAACAGCACTTCCACGCCACGCGAGGTCATGCGTTCGGCGTTGGGGCCCGAGCGCGAGTAGCCGTGGAAAAAATACTTCGACGTTTTGAGTCGCTGGGTCAGCTGCCTGAGCGCCTCGGCGGTCTGCGGTGACACGCGCGACGAGCGCGCCCGCTTGCCCGAAACCGAAAGCGTGGCGGCCTTTTCCTGGGTGGTGTCCCAGTAACAATCCATGGGCCGCAGCGCGAGCGCCTCGGTGACCAGCATGCCGGTGTCGAGCAGCACGCCGATGAGCGCGCGGTTGCGCCAGCCCATATCGGTATCCGGCTGCGCATCGATGATGGCGAAAACAGACTCCCGGGGCACGAGCCGGGGCGGCTTTTCGACCTTTTCGGGCGGAATCAACTTCTCGGAACCAATCGTGCTGACGTCCATGCGCCCCGAAAGATAGCGCAAAAAAGTTCTGGCCGTCATGATCTTGCGACGCCGCGAGTTGGGGCGCAAACCCTTTTCCTTGAGGCTCTGGTGAAAGCCTTCGAGCTCAGGCAGACCCAGGCGCTGAAAGTCGAGCGACCTCTTCTCGACGTATGCCCCAAGCTCGCCCAAATCGCAGGCGTAGTTCTTCACGGTGTTCACCGCTTTGCCGCGGGCCTGTAAAAATCCTAAAAAAGTTTTTTTTGCTCTCTCGAACGCTATAGACATCGTATAGTTGATTGTTTAAAATTTTTTAACGTTCGTCAACAAGTCATAAACAAATGAGCGGCGCTCCCACGTTCTTCGGTTTTACTCGTTGCGGCAATACTGGTCTCATTTACTTCCTGTAACGAAAAAACCGATTCAGTTCCTGAAGGAAGCGCCGCGGTTTCGAGTTCCAACGGCTCTGAGATCGTCATTGGCGAGGTGGGCAGCCTAACCGGCACCGAGGCCACTTTCGGCACGAGCACCCGCGATGGAATCGATCTGGCCATCAAGCAAATCAATGCCGCGGGCGGCATCAAGGGCAAAAAGATGCGCGTTATCGTGATTGATGACCAGGGTAAGTCTGAAGAAGCGGCCACCGCGGTTACCAAACTCATCACTCAAGACAAGGTTTCGGCTATTCTTGGCGAAGTAGGCAGTACGCGTAGCCTGGCCATGGCACCCATTGCCCAAGGCCATCATGTACCGATGATTACCCCCTCTTCCACCGCCGTGGAAGTCACGCAGAAGGGCGATTTCATCTTTCGCGTTTGTTTCATCGACCCGTTCCAGGGCTGGGCAATGGCACAGTTCGCGGCCAAAACCCTAAAAGTGAAGAAAGCGGCCATCCTGCGCGATGTCAAGAGCGATTACTCGGTTGGTCTAGCCAATATCTTCACAGAGATCTTCAAGAAGCTGGGCGGCGAGATCGTGATGGATCAGAGCTATAGCGGCGGAGACGCTGACTTCAAGAGCCAGCTCACCTCGATCAAGACCAAGAATCCCGACGTGATCTATGTGCCCGGCTACTACACCGAGGTAGGTTTGATTGCCCGCCAGACGCGCGAGCTTGGCATCAAAGCGCCGCTCATCGGCGGCGACGGCTGGGACTCAGCCAAGCTGACTGAAATCGGCGGTCCGGCGCTTGACGGCAGCTTCTTCTCCAACCATTACACTCCCGACGACAAGAGCGCGATAGTCCAGAAGTTCATCACCGACTTCAAGAAAGACTTTAACCAAGTTCCTGACGGTTTGGCGGCAATGGGCTACGACGCCGCGATAGTACTGGCCGACGCAATGAAACGGGCCAAGAGCCTTTCGGGAGACGATATTCGTTCGGCATTAGCCGAAACCAAGGACTATCAGGCTGTGACAGGCAAAATCACAATCGACAAGAACCGCGATGCCAGCAAGGCGGCTGTGGTGATCGAAATCAAAGGCGGGAAGTTCGTTCTCAAAGAAACGATCAATCCTCCTAAATGACCGAATTCATCCAACACCTGATTAATGGCCTGGGGCAAGGCGCAATCTATGCATTGATTGCGCTGGGCTACACCATGGTGTTCGGCATTCTGCAGCTCATCAACTTTGCCCACAGCGACGTTTACATGGTGGGCGCGTTCATTGGCTACTACTCCAGCCGGGCCTTTGGGCTATCCAATAACCCCGGCGTTTTTTCGCTCGGCGTGCCGGTGCTCGGCATCTGCTACGGCATGCAGACCATGGCCGCGCAGTTGGGCGGCGAGGTGGAGAGTTCCGCGCAGCGTGAATTCGGTTACGCCGAGGTGCGCGCGCGCGGCCACTCCGGATTGCTGCGCGATATCGAAGATCGCACCAACGATGAAGGCCACGGCCTGCTCGATGTGTGGATGAGCCACGGCGACCGCGTGGCGCGCTTGCCGGCGGGGTTCAAGGCGATTGCCAGCACGCCGTCCGCGCCGCTTGCCGGCATGGCCGACGAGGCACGCCATTTCTATGGCCTGCAATTCCATCCCGAAGTCACGCACACACGCCAGGGCGCGCGCATCCTGCAACGTTTCGT
>JACQAW010000193.1 GCA_016194725.1 Deltaproteobacteria bacterium | reverse complement strand
GACGGCGCCATCGGCGCCGATCTCATGGCGCGTCCGGGACCGGTTGCGCTAGGGTTGCTGGGTTCGGGTGGCATGGCGCGCTCGCACGTGGCCGCTATCCACGAAGTCCGGCCGATTCGCAAGCTGCGGGTCTACAGTCCGACGCGCGCGCACCGTGAGCGTTTCGCTGGCGAGATGCGCGAGCAATTCAAGATCGACGCGCTCGCCTGCCAACAGCCGGAGCAGGTCTATGAGGACGCCGACATCCTGGCCACCTCGATTTACCATTGCCTCAACATGGATTACCCCCATGAAACCTATGTGCTCGATGACGGCGCGCGCCCCGAAATCGAAGCCCTTGCAATAGGGCTGGGCGCCCGCTATCTGAAGCGCCCCGACAACAGCCATGCCAAGGCCGGAAATCTGAACAACGCGTTCAAGCACACCAGCGGCGAGATCATCGCGATCTTCGACGCTGATGGCGTGCCACACAAGCAATTTCTCTCGCGCCTGCTGGGCTATTTCGAGGATTCCAAGATTGCGCTGGTGCAGACGCCGCAGAGTTTCTACAACCTCGACAGCTTCCAGCACGTCAATGATCCGGCCGAGGGAAAGCTGTGGCATGAGCAATCGCTTTTCTTTGACGTCATTCAATGCGGACGCGATTATCACGAGGCCACCATGTGGTGCGGCAGCGGCTCAATGCTTCGGCGCTCGGCCATCATGGAGCTGGGCGGAGTGTCCACAGGCACCGTAACCGAAGATCTGCACACGACGCTCGATTTGCAAATTCACGGCCATAAGACCGTTTACCACGCCGAAGCACTCGCATTCTGTCTTGCGCCTTCTTCGGTCGCGCCCTACATCGTACAAAGGTCACGCTGGGGCCTTGGCTGTATCCAAATTCTGCGGATGGACTGGTGGAAAATCCTGACGGCCGGCTCGCTCTCGTTGTATCAGCGACTTTCCTATATTCCGTTCTTCTATTTTTGCGCCATTCAACGCACCGTCTACTATACAGCGCCATTGTTATACCTCGTCTTTGACATCGCCCCCATCTCGAGCTCTGATCAGATCACGGCGCCTCTGTTTATCAATCTTGGCCTTTCGCTGTGGACGTATTTCATTATAGCCCGTGGAAAGGGCCGGCTTTTCACAACCGAGGTTTTTCAGCTTTATACGACGTGGAGCTACCTTAAAGGCATCGTTGCCGGGCTTACAGGAATGAAAGTGCCGTTCAAGGTGACCTCGAAAGCCGTTGCGGGAAGCGCGTCACTCCGGCCGATCGCCTCGGTAATCGTCGTAATCACGATCTCGTTTTTTTCGGCGGTTTTTGGCGCATATCGAATGATATTCCAGGGCTTCGACATAGGTCTGCTCTCTGTTACCGGCTTCGCTGCGTTTTACGTCGCTCTGGGAATAGGCGCAGTACGTTTGACTCTCAAGCGCCCCGTTTCGGACGAGGCCTATGCCTTTTTTGATTATCGTCCGCTCCAGATCAGAACCGTGGACGGGGCCATTCCGCTTGCTCGCAGCACCGGTATCGCTGTCACCATCTCGGAGAAAATGGTTCGCTTCATCCATGTTCAGGAATTCAGTCCTGGCGCACGGCTCCACATCGAGCTTGATCTGCCTGATGCGCTGCTCGCGCTTGAAACCGCGGTTGTCGCCTGTCGGCGGAAAGAGTCGCGCGGACAGGGACGGCTTTTTGAAACCGAGCTTCGTTTCAGCAACCTCGCGGTTGCCGACCGCTTCGAGCTTATCCGTTATTTTTTCGAGGATGCCACGCCTCGCATTTTCTCCAGCCTCAACGGCGGTGGCGCCAGGTCCGTGGACAAGAAATTTCTTGATCAGCGTCGCCAGTCCAGGCTGCCAGCGTTATTGCCGGTATTCGTTTTTGCCGATGGAGAGGCCGATCCCATCGCTACGGCCAAAGATGCGGTCATCGGCCTTGTCGTCGAGCTTTCGACGACCAACGCCCGTATCAAAATGCCTTCGCTGATCGCCGTTGGCCAGGTTATCAGATTGCAAATTCCCTGGGTCGACGTATCAGTACTGGCAAAGGTGGCCCGCTGCTCACGCGAGTCGGGCCAGGTTAACCCACCCTATGATATCGGCCTTAGCTTCGCGTTGGACATCACCCTCAAGGACCAGGACCTGGTTACGGGCGGTCTTTTCAAAGAAGCAATTCCGTCGTAATCGCCTTGTGCGCGCTACCAGAGTTTTACGGCGAGCTTGACATGCAGGTCGAAGTCCTTGTTGCTCGAGGGAGTCGTGTAGGTGAATCCAGCGCCACCGCCAACCTTGAAACGATCGTTCAGCACGCGGGTAAGATCTTGTTGGGTCGTATACCAGTTGATCTGCGGGATCGACCCGTCATTTAAAAACACTTTTCCGGCACCGGTCCAGGACGAGTAGTACCATTTCGCAGCCAGATCCTCCTGCACATATAATCCGAGGCGAGTCAGATCGAATTTTCCGACTTTCAGGTAATAGGAAGGAAGATAAGTAATTTCACCTGAAGCCCGTGCCTCGTGGCCCGTAACAATGACCAGAATCAACAACGCAACTCGCACGAAATGAGCCATGAATCCCCCATGATGTAATAGATATTCCAGTAACAGTTTAGCTCACTTTATTTTCAGCTGTTCGCGGGGTGGGCAAGTTTTGCTTGGCTGAATGCGCTAACTCAATTGGTGCACCCTTGTTAAGCTAGCCCTCGGAGGTCGGGACCGGAATGAAATTGGGTCTGAACATTTCCGTAGTGCTGGCCAGTGTCCTTGCCCTACTGGATTCCTCGGCCGCACTGGCGCAAGGGCTGCAAGTTCAAGGTCCCTCGATTTTTTATAATGGTAAGCCCATCACTTTGCGTGGCGTGGGCGTCGGAGACGTCGTATCCGGACGCGCCAAGCGTCCGCTTTCCGATTACTGCACAATCGCCGGCGACTGGAACGCCAACGTCATACGCATGGGCATACATCCGGGCGTCTGGAAACACACCGATCATAAGGCGGTGTTGCTCGAGCTGAAGCGAAATGTGGACGCGGCACTTGCAGAGGGAATGTTCGTCATCATCGACTGGCACGTCATCGGCTGGCCAGACGGATATTCTGAAACCCCCGATGAAAAATGGGGCTCGCCCGCCGACCTCTACGATTCAGGCTTCGCGCTGGCCAAGGATTTCTGGGAGCAGGTCTCACGGTCCTTTGGCGCAGACAGCCGCATCCTCTTTGAGCTATGGAACGAGCCCGTCGCCTCGGAAGACGACTGGAAGCCCTCTTCTGAGCCCAAATGGCTGGCATTGAAAACTTATTGGAAGCAGCTCCTGGCCATCATCAGAAAAACCACTTCGAATGTCGTCATCGTCGCCGGAAACTCCTGGGGTTACGATCTGCGAGGTGTCAGGCTCGCGCCGCTTGCTGACGTCAACGTCGCCTATTCCTGGCATGTCTACGCCGGAAAAGATCGCAACAAGGAAGAGCACTGGGCCGCGCATCTCGATGAGCTCCAAAAAACGCGTCCCGTGCTGGTAACGGAATGGGGCTTCGATCCCAGCGGCGAGATTGCGGATCAGGACGCTCAGGTGAACTTCGGAGAGAAATTCGTTCACGACTTTCTTGAAAACCAACACCTTCATTCCGTCGCCTGGTGCTGGCACGCTAAATGGAGTCCGGCAATGCTGAAACCGGATTGGATTACGCCCACATCCTTTGGGCTCTTCGTCCGAAACTATTTACGGACTCCATTCAGCGGCAGCAAGCCTTAAAAAATGCAGCCGGGCTGGCCGCTTCTGTTCAAGGAACCGGTTCCAGCGGTGTAAGCCGCGTTGGACCATTCCATCTGAAGCTTCCAGATCGAGCCATTCGCCAGCGTCGAAATCCCGTTGTTGGTGCCTGGAAAACTCCAGGCGCATTTGTCGCCGTTTTCGTTGCCAGACGAATCAACCCAGCCCGCGCCGCGCGGGTCGGTGACTGTTTCCATGTATTCGTGCGCGGTGACGTTCGCGAGAGCCGCAAGGCCTTGCGAATGACCCGACGTCGCGTCTTGAGGGTCGCATCCCGCTATGCCATCGATGTTAGGCATGTAAGCGACCTGAATCGGTGCGCCGTTCGAGCAGGTTCCCCAGCTGTGCCAGGCGCAATAGTTCACGTGACCAGCACCAGTCGAGGTGTAGATCAGGTACAAGGCGCTGGCGTCAGGGGCGTTGCCCACCATCTTGCAGGCTTCGGCAACGGCGGAAGACGTGGTCAAAGCTTTCGTCGGAGCTGCCGTCACGTCAATCGTATGGCCCTGGTAGGTTGAGTCCGACGTGATCACCGTGCTTACACCATTGATAGTATCGAAGTACTCATCTCCGGTTGAGCCGTACTCGGAACCGCCCATGCCGCTGAAGAAAGTGTCGATGCCCGTGATTTTGTCGCCGGCATACGTGGCCCATTCGGTACCCCAGAAGATCGCCATTGTTTTTTGCGCATGCAGAACCGTACCATTCTTGTACACGAGCAACGGGCTGCTGGTACCGCCTCCGGGACGTGAATAGCCCTTCTGCAGCTGGATGTGCTCTGGTGCTCCCTGAAGACCATCAAGGCCTGCGTTGGCGCTGGCAGCTGCCGTGACCGTGGCATTGACTGTTCCAGACATAACGAGGTTTTCAGTGGTTACGTTTCCCGCGACGACGGCAACACCGTTAGCCGCGAGGTCATTAAAGCCAGTGCGCGACACCGAAATGTCGTAGCCGCCAGCCAGAAGACCGATGATCGTGTATCTGCCGTAGGCGTCGGTGACGGCTTCGGCAACTTCAACGCCAGCCTGTGAAACCGTGACGACTGCGCCGGCAAGGGCGCTGCCAGCAGAGATGATTCCCGAGATCGTTCCAGCCGTCGTCATGTTCGCCGCACGGATCACGGGGTTGAAATGAAAGCCGCTGATGCCGTCGGCCGTATGACCGCCGCCCTGGGCAACAAACGATTTTGCGAGATTGAAATCGAGTAACAGGTCGCTGCTCAGGCTGCTCTCGACATGAATTGCCGGAGTGATGTCGACCTTGATGCCGGTTTCCGAACCGCTAGGCACCTTGAGGTCGTAGAAGCGGCCGTCAGTCATCGTGACCGTTCCACCGGTAACAATCAGACGCACCTGATCGTAATCGCCCGTGGGTACCGTGAGGCTGGCGATATCCAGAGCCAAGCCGTTGGTCAGCTGTACGAGGTCGATCGTCTCTGAAGTTTCAGAAAGGGTGATGTAGCTGGCATCCGGGCCAGAAAGATCTTTTAGGCGAGCTTCGACTTTAGTCAAAGTTACCGTAGCGCTGGCTACCGTGCTGTAGGGGAAAGGGGCATCGGTCGCCATTACGTGCAGCGTACCACTGCCGCCATCACCGGGGCCACAGCCCGTGAAAATAGCGGCTAACATCATGATACCAATAGCAAAACTAAACTTCATTGCGGTCACTCCAGACATGGGGGTTATATATTGATGCAGTGCATTATAATGGTGCCAGCTAAAATGCAACCCCTATTCTGGGAGCCTCAACCGTCGATCCGCCCTGCTTTCAGGAATTTAGATACTCGCGGCCTTTTTCGCAGCATGAATGAGCATCGAAGGAAACAGCCCGAATGAGAGCGTGGCGACCGTGGCGGCAAAAATCACCAGCGTTACGGGCAACGCAAACGTAACGCGGCTGTCGCGAATAGGGTCTTTCATGTACATGAAAACGATGACACGCAGGTAGTAATACGCCGAAATGGCGCTGCAAAGCACGGCCAGAATCGCCAGCGTCGTTTCACCGGCCTGAATCGCCGAGCTGAAAATAAGGTACTTGCCCGCAAATCCCACCGTAGGCGGAATTCCAGCCATCGAGAACATGAATACCGCCATGCCAAAACCCAGCAGCGGGTGGCGAAAGCCCAGGCCGGCGTAATCCTGCACATCCGTATTGCGGTCGCCACGTTCGCCCACCAGTGCCACGATCGTGAAGGCACCCAAGTTCATGATGACGTACGCAATCAGGTAAACGATGATTGACGTATAACCGTACTCCGACCGACCGCCGGAAATAAATCCAACGATGATGTAGCCGGTATGGGCGATCGACGAGTAGGCCAGCATGCGCTTGATGTTTCGCTGAGTCAGGGCAATGACGTTGCCAAAGAACATGGTCAGCAAGTAACCGAAGTAGGGGCGCCTTCGTAAACGTCCGGCATCCACATATGAAACGGTACCGTGGCCACCTTGAACAGAAAGCCCGAAATAACCAGAACCGAAGCCAGGGTCATCAGCGGATTGGACGCGGGGTTGGTTTTTGCAATCGCGGCCAGCTCGGTGATGTTCATCGTTCCCGTGGCGCCGTAAAGTAAAGCGATACCGAAAAGCAAAATCGCGGAGGCCGCACTGCCCAGAATGAAATACTTCAGGGCCGCCTCGTTGGACTTCACGTCAGTTCGGCGAAAGCCCACCAGCACGTAAACACCAATGGACATGACCTCGAGCGAGACAAACAGCACGATCAGATCCAGCGATGAGGCGAGCAGCATCATGCCCAGGCATGAGAACAATATCAGGCTGTAATATTCGGCATAGTGAATGCCTTCCTTTTCCAGATAGGAGTAAGATGCCAGAATGACCAAGCCGGTCGCTCCGAGCAGCAGCGCATTGAACAGCCCCGCGAAATAATCCGCGGCCAGCATGCCGTTAAAAAGCGTAATCGAAGGCTCGCCCCAGATTGCCGCTACCGCGTAAATTCCCGCCACCACGGTTACCAGGCTTACGCCGGCAGCCGCGCATTTGTTGTTTGCCTGCCGGGTTACGCCCGCCAGCAAAGTAAACATCGCTCCCACCGCGACCATCAGATAGGGCAGCAGCATGGCGAACTGTTCGCGGCTCAATGTCAGGTTCTGCGGTTTGATCAGCTCGTCTTGCATTTGGTTATACCTTCATGTGAGAAAGAAATGCCTTAACTGAGGCATCCATTTTCGAAAGAAACAGATTGGGAAAAACACCCATCACGAATATTGCCGCGATAATGGGCGCCATAACCACGATTTCACGCAGCGACAGGTCATTGAGGTGCTTGTTTTCCTTGTTGTGCACGGGCCCGAACATCACACGTTGGAACATCCACAACATGTATACCGCGCCGAAAATCACGCCGGTGCCGGCCACAATGGTTACCACCTTGTTTGTCTGAAAAGAGCCCAGCAGAATCAGGAACTCGCCAACAAAACCATTCGTGCCAGGCAGTGCGATGCTTGAAAGGGTTACAATCATGAAAATGACGGCAAAGATGGGCATGATACGCGTGATGCCGCCGAACTCTGAAATTTCGCGCGTATGGCGCCGCTCATAGATCATGCCGACGATAAGGAACAGCCCGCCGGTCGAAATTCCGTGGTTCAGCATCTGGTAAATAGAGCCATTCACGGCTATGGCATTTAGCGAAAAAAGCCCCAGGACGACAAAGCCCATGT
>JACQAW010000192.1 GCA_016194725.1 Deltaproteobacteria bacterium | reverse complement strand
TGGCATAGATGCGAATACAGGTGGTCCTTCGGGTTGCACTCTCGCCGGCACCCCCATTTTGGATACGAACGTCGCCACGTTCAAGGGAAACATCCTGGGTAATTTTATCAAGGTCAGGACGGCCAACGGGAACGGCACGCAGGTAATCCCGCATTGGTCATCTCCAAGTGGCGCCTGGTTGGACTCTATGGAATTGGATATTCAGGCCACCAAGGTCCAGGGTGGTATCTTTGGTTCCAGCGCCTTGCCGGGCGCGAATTCGCTTCTGTTTTCGACAAGCATCTATTCGAGTAGAACCGCGAATCAAATATCGTTTAAAATGATAAGAAATACTGCTGGTAATATCTTGCAGTGTTACGGCATTCAAGATCAGGCAAAGCAGGCATGCTGGAACCTTGGTGGCCAATACAATGTAGCCAAATTTCCTCAGTGCCAGCTCGATTCGCTGTGGCTGAATGTGAGCAGTGGCAATACTTCTCCGCCGAGCAGCCTTGCTGGACAGAGGCTTGTACTGAAACGTGCTGCGGCCTGGTCGGTACCCACGTCCAGCGACTATGTGATCGGCGTAGACAGCACCTCGGTATGGTTCAATGCCGGCAATGCCACCGGTAATGGGTTTTCATGGGGTAACTCGGCTGGCACAGTTCCCCTCATGAGCCTGAATGGCAGTGCGGCGGGCTCTCCTGCCCCTTTTACTTACACTGGATTGTCCATTAACGTGGACGAGAATCATGGTTTTGGTGGGATTAGCCAAAATGTCGGGTTCCAGGGCACGGGTTATGTTGATTTCTACAATACCGGCGACGTTTATTTCGAACCGCGAGGGGCAAAGAACGTTTACTTCTGGTACGGCGTTAACGCCATTCACCTAACCGGTACCGACGTTTGGAGCGGCGTAACGGAAACTCACTCCGGATCGGTCGAGAGCCATTTCGGAACCGGCGCAACCGAAGGGCACACCGGCGTAGTCGAAACGCACACTGGAGGTGGAACTGAAAGCCACTATGATTACGAACTTCATTCCGGCTACGAACTGCACTATGGTTACGAGTACCATAGTGGATTTGAGTACCACTGGGGCACGGAATCGCACTTCGGCGCCGAATACCATTCGGGTGCCGAGACCCACAGTGGTACTGAACTCCACAAAAACTACGAATTGCACTCAGGCTACGAATATCACTCAGGCTACGAAATCCACTATGGTTACGAGTATCATAGTGGATTTGAGTACCACTGGGGCACTGAAACGCACTTCGGCCCTATGTTTGCGAACACTACGGGCGGCAACGTGGCACATTCTTGTTACTATAACTGGAGCGGCTTTCCAGCTTGCGGCGCAAATGCCGGCTGCAGCGTGACCGCGTGGTGTAACGGGGGGTCCAAAGCCACGGGCTGTGGATTTTATTCAAATCAGTGGTCGTCGTATCCAAGCAATGCGTCAACCTATGGCTCCAACTGTGACCTGGATTTTTACTCGAACTGGACCGGCTTCAATTTCGAGTCAGAAGTCATGTGCTGCTATGAGTGATGCAAAGGATGCCTGATGCACGAGACTGATTCGACAGTCCCGCCTGGCGGCACGGCGGTAGCGGTTCCCTCGGCCAATCGCGATCTTCAGACCGAGACGCTGATTGTTTTGAATGTTTCCCCTAAAAAAGTACGCCGCTGGATTTTAGCGCTGCTGCTGGCACTCGTTACGCCACCCGCTATATATTATTATCGTCATTTTCATCATATTCGGGAAGGGTTAGTGGCTTATGACCTGGTATCGCGGGGGTATGGTGCCCTCGCGCTGGAATGGATCGACTCCTCGCGTGAGGATTTTGTCTCAAATGCCGAAGATTGCGCGATGGTGCTCAAAGTTTACGAGCTGGCCTTTCGGCTTGATCGCTTGCACTGGGCTGCTGAAGCATGCAAAGCCGCCAAAGTGGAGATATCCGAAGTGCACCAGGCCCTTGGCCACGTTTTCAGCGCTAACGGCAAATGGGATCAGGCCAGGGCCGAGTTTGAGCTGGGCGCCTTTAAATTTCTAAATGCGGAAGGCTTCGTCAAACTCTCTGAATTTTTATTTGCGCACTTTTCCGGAGAAGAGGCGACGGCCGTTCTTATCACTGCGCGGGGGAATATGCCCGACAGTGAGCCTATCGACTATCAGTTACTTAAAATATACTCGCGTCTTAAGCAGTATGATAAGGCGGCTGCTTTGGGGCTGTCCGCGAAGTCTCTATACCGCAGCAAGAAATTCCTCGATGCGACTTTGCTGATCGAAACGGCATTGCTCAAGACAGGCCAAAAAGAGGCATTACATCAGCTCGCCACCGGTAAGGTGTCGATTGATCCCGTCAAAACAACCGCCGGGCCCCTGGCGCGCCGGAATTTGTTCCAGGATCAGCGGCAGCCTCAAACCCCGACTTCACGGAGCGACTTGGGAATTCTAAAAAGATAGTAAAAGGCCGCAAACCAAAGTTTGGCTTGCGGCCCGTGGTTCTATGGGGCTAAGAGAGCCTGAAGCGTATCACCCCAGCCGGTATGGGCCTGGAAGTGCAATCCTTTGTAGCGTGCGGAATACGAGTCGTAGCTATAGCTGGACGTTGGCAGCCAGATGGCCAGACCCTGAGCCTTCGCATAGCTGTCGGTGGCAGCACTGGCGATGACCAGGTTTTTCGCGGCAGCGCGCAGCGCGGCGGTTTCGTCCCCGGCCAGCCCGGCAATGTTCTTGGCCTGAACATTGGTCAGGAAGTCGAGCACGTCGACGTAGTCGCTGTACGAGAACTTCTGGGCCGTGTCGGCGCTGGCCACGAGCTTGTCGCGCGAGGCCTTGTCGAGCTGTCTGACTTTGGTGCCGAAGTTCTTCACGGCCTCGTTAAAGGCAGGCAGCTTGCTCATGTCGTAGGCCGAGAAGGTGCCGTTTTCGGTGCCCTGCGAGCCGTTGGAATACGACTTCACATATTCACGAGTGAGAATCTTGCCAATCTCGGCACCCGTCATGTTGTCGCCCAGGGCGTTCCACCCGCTAAGCAACGCGTCGTAAGGCCAGCCTTTGAGGGGCTCGACTTCTTCAGACCCGACGTAGGTTTCAACCGAGTCCGCCATTTCGTCGGCCACTTCGGCCATGCCCATCAGGCAGGCGTCGCTGCCGTAGATGTCCACTTTATGCCCGATAATCTGGGCTGCCTCGGCCATGGCCTGGCCCAGCTGTTCGGTCTTCATGTAGTTGTGCGACTTATCGTCCCAGCTGATGTCGGTGGCCTTCATTGGATTACTGAGCAGTGAAAGGTTCTTCATGTGCCAGCCGCTGCCGTGGTTCCAAACATCGACGAAGTAATGTTTGGCCGGGAAGTTGGTGACGCCCCAGCGAATAAAGTCGACCAGGCTGTGGTAGTCGCCCATGTCGACGTTGCCCACGTCTTCCAGAGTCGGTGAAGTGACGGTGTTCGGATCGTTGTCTTTCACGACAAGCAGGCGTTTGGTCGAGGTTGCGGCCATGCTGGCCCACTGGACGACGACGTTAACCTTATCGGTGGAGCCGACGGTTTCCATTTCGTTGATGTCCATTGCGCCATAGGTATCGAGGTTGTTGTTGCCATTGATGTAAACCAGAAGCGTCCATTCTTTTACAGATGTCGCACGGCCGTCCTGGCCGCGCTCCGGTGGAGCTGAATTCTGAGTTGTTGCTGAGGCAAATGATGGAACTAGCAGGCAGGATAAAACAAAAAATAACTTCATAAGCATGCGACTCCTCCTTGAGCGATGCAAAACATTATTGAATCTAAAGCGAGCGGCTAATTCACTAAGTCTACCTGCCTTTGGGTTAAGGGGAAGGGGGCGACTCGCATTTTTTTTGAAAAGCAGCGCGGTGTTTTTCGATTACCGCGCGAACCGCGTCGTCGGTCGACTGCGTCATGGTCTGTTTGATGAGCTGACGGCTCCACACGCCCGCGCGCATTAAAACTTCGTGAGCTTGCTCGACAAGCAGCGGCAGATATTTTTGCTGGCGTGAGGTCATGTTCAGATATTCCAAGCCGAAGCTCCACAATGTTGCCATGCGATAAGCGTCGGAGTCGTTACTGCCCGTCGCGAGCACCGCTTTTTGCGTGGCCTGCGTGTCGTAGCGCGCTTTGAAGCCGAAAGTATTGTAAGAGTAATCGCCAATTTTCGTGGCGAAATTATTGATGATCTGCTGCTCTGCGCGAATAATGTCGCGAAAATCAATCAACGGGCTCATGGCCGGGCTGACCCAAGGTAGTTTTTCCGTTGTCGGTAATTTTTCGTAATAGCCATTGAAGTCAGAAACGTAACTATAGGTCGCGAAGCTGGACGACGGAGCAAAAAGGCCTCGCGCGAAATCTTCAAAAGCCCCGTGATAGGCGCCCACAACCCAGGCGTTCTTGATAACCTGCGAGCTCAAGGTGAAATCGTCGCCGCAGTTTTCGCTCTTGTGCCATTCGCAAAGCTTGGCGCGTATTAATGAAATCTTGTCGATCAGGCTGTCCGAAATCAGCGCCTTCGTATGATAGGGCTGCGTCATGTCCTGGATGTAATGCAAAGCGTTGGCGATAAAGCGATACCCCCAGTAGGGCTCATGCACTTCGAACGCAATCAGCGCGAGCTCATAAAAAAGCTGCGCACGCCGGTCGGTGTGCTGATCTTTTCCGAAATCCACGCCAAAAGAATTTTCCCCTTCGTACCAGAAGTGACGCAACGTACGGGTCGCGGTGCCTTCGCCGGCTTCAGCAATGCCTTTGCCGCGCAGCTGAGGCACGTCATCGTCCATGTTCCAGTCGGGCTCGTCGCTATAGATTGAAATCACCTCCAGCGGTTTGACGTGCCTGCCGACGCCCTGGGGGTTCTGCTCCGAAATGACGGGCTGAATGATCTGGCGGCTGATGCCCCGGTTCCATTCCACCTCAAAGTGATAGGTGATGCCTTCTGCATAAGTCACCTTGTAGCCGCGGCCCACCCCTTCAAGCACCGAGTCTTTCATCTTGTTCCAGGTGCATGTGGTGCCAAAGGCTTTGGTGATGAAGTCTTCGATTGGCGTGACGGTGACTTCGGTATTGAGCTCATTCCAGAAGGCGGCATCGCGAAATTTGAAACCCAGCAGGCTTTGATGCGTTATGAGTGCGTGCACGTCCCAGGCCGCGGCATTGGTGCTCGCGGTCATCAGACCTATGGCGAGAAGAGGGAGCGCAAGAACGCCGCGGAACGTTAATTTCATAATGCAAAGCATTATCAGAGGTGAGGGTAAATGGATAGTTAAAAAAGTGTACTAAAATAGTCCGGTTTTGGTCGGACACACGGAGGGTAAACCTTTTATATTGTGAGGCTATTCGGTAATCCCATTTAGTTGCGGACTGATATACTCGATCCTATGCCCTTGCTGAGCCTGAGTAATAATAACGGTTTTACAGAAATTTCGCTCGACCTTATGGCGCTTAAGCGCATGTTTTCACCGGCAAATCAGGGTTCGCACCTATGGCCACGGTGGTGTTTTCTCCGTTTCCTTGGCTTGTCCTTCGTCATCGCGTTTTTGGGCTGGTGTCGCGAAGGCCAAGCCTTGGCACTACTGAGCAGCGGAATCGAACGCCATGGCGCCGTTCCCTGTGTAGCTCTGGGTGGTCTGCTTTGCGCGGTCGGGCTTTTGCTTAATATTGCACCGCGAATAACCAATATTTTTTGCCTGTTCGGCTCGCTTTACCTACTCTCGATTTGCGGGGGATTTCGTCTGCCGCAGCTTGATGGGCTTCTTCTGGAAAGCAGTTTTCTGGCATTATTTATCGTTCCGAAAGGGATTAGCCCGGGCCTGGCCGATCGCGAACAGCCTGCACCAATGCTCGTGTTTCTGATGCGCTGTTTTGTTCTGAAAATCATGATTGAGTCGGGTGTCGATGCTCTTGCTGGCACTGACTCGTGGGTTGCGCCTGTCAATCCGGGGGCCTTTCCGACAATCGTCGGTTATCTTTGCTACCAGCTGCCGGGATGGGTCCAGGCGCTGCGTCGCGGATTGACGGTCGCGGCTCAGCTTGGCGCGCCAGCCCTGGCGATCACTGGCGTTCGAGGAAGATCGATCGCCTGCTGCCTCTGGACCTTATTTCAAATGAGCTCATGGCTATGTGAGAGCAATGGCTGGCTGAATATTCTGGCAATGGGTGCTGGGGTGTGGCTTGTTGACGATTCGGTGTTTGCCTTGATCGTCGCTAAACGCAAACCAATGGAACCCGGTCAAATCAAAGACCAGAACGGCTTCCTTAAACTGGCCTGGATGGGGACCGCTCTAGTCCTCATGATCGTTTATAGCTATGCTTCAGCTCTTTCGTTTTCGAGTACCCTGGGCTTACACCCTGAAGTGCTTCCGGAGCTGGCCCAAATGCCTCTGAATCTGCTGGGCAGATTCGGAATCATCACGAAATATTCGTTGGGACGCGGGAGTGCCAGAAAATGGCCAGCCGGATTCCCAGGACTCGAGTTCGAAGGTTCCAATGAAATGGGCAGTAGGTGGCATGCCTATGACTACCGATATCTTCCCCAAAACCTGTCGCGGCTAGCTGCGCCGGGATTACCACTCCTGTCGCGATTCGAAGCCACCCTGCAGAACGTCAATCTCGACGATCAGAACGTAAGCGATTACGAATTGACCACCTCGGTTGCCAGGGGTCTGCTGCAAGGTACGCCCGAAATTCAGGCGTTATTCGCCACCAACCCCTTTATTGGCGAACCGGCGCATCTGGTCAGCTTTAATTTTTACAAATACGAGCTAACCGAGCTAGGATCTTATCTTAAAGATGGCTTTTTTTGGAAACGAACAACCTTGCGGAACTATACCCGGGCGTTGAATTTGTCGGGCAAAACAGAAAATCTGATCTTTGATCCAAAAGCCGGGCGATAAGAAGGCGGGGTTTTCTCTGAGCATGCTGCAAAAGTTCTCGCGACTCAAGGGATGTATCCTGGTGGCCGCGATTTTTTTTGGCGGTTGGCTTATTCGGTCAGGATCTACGCCGCGCAGGCCGGCGGACGCTCCCAAGCCCGCGTTTCAACTTCAGGACGTCACTCGTGAAATGGGCATCACCTTTCGCTACAAAGATCCCGTGCTGGATCCGCAGATTCAGGCAAAAATGCGGTTGATTTTCCTGGGCAGCGGAGTAGCCGTGGCCGATTTCAATGGCGATGGCTGGATGGACATTCTTCTTGTGTCGGCCGGCCGCGATGAAAAAAATCATCTCTATCTCAATCAACACGGCAATGGCTTCAAGGAGGTCGCCGAAGAGTGGGGAATTGCCGACACCAACAGAGCGGGAGCGACCGTAACCCCGGTCGTGTTCGATTACGACAATGACGGGCGGCCCGATGTGTACCTGGCGCGCCTGGGCTGCTCGATGCTGTTTCACAATCTTGGAGATCATTTCGAGAACGTTTCGAAAAGTTCTGGCCTCGGCGACTGCCTGAGCTCCGCGGGCGCGGTTCCGATTGATTACGACGGTGATGGTCTTATCTATCTTTACGTGTTGCGGTATTGGAAACCGCTCAACTATTTTGCCTTGCCGGTACCAACACCCCGTATCTGGCTTGACGGCCTTGGCACGTCTCGTAACGGCGGTGACAATACCCTCTATCGTAATCAAGGTGATGGAACGTTCAAGAACGTGACTCCAGTTGCCGGCGGTTCCGATACCGGCTGGAGTCTGGATGGTGGGGCAGCCGACGTGCGAGGCGACGGTCTTCAGCGGCTGTATATATCCAATGACTTCGGGCCCGACAGCTTCTGGACGGCAAAGGACCGGAAACTCATCGACTCATGGTCCAGAAGCTTTCCTTCCGTCGATCGGCGGTCCGGCATGGGAGTTTCGTTCGGCGATCTTGCGCACGATGGACGGCCTCATATCCATGTTTCGAACGAAAACTCTCGATATTATGAGCCGGAGCTGGGAAATTACCTGTTTAAATTTTCGGGTACTGACGATCTGGCCACCGAGTCGGCCTATGCCTGGGGAACGAGCAAATGCGGCACTTTCAACTGGGGCTCCGCGTTCGCTGATTTTGATCTCGATGGAAGCGAGGACCTGTTTGTCACCAACGGCTTTATCTCGGGCGATCCCAAAGCCGGTGACTATGAATACCATTTGATGAGCTCAATGTCGTCCTCCACGGATCTTATTCGAATGCCCGACCTCAAACGAATGAATCTGAAAGGTCATGACCACAGCTGTATGTTCTGGAACCGGGAAGGACACTTTGAGAATGTTGCCGAGGCGGTGGGCCTCGTGGAAAGCTGGGATGGTCGCGCGGCGGGAATGATTGACTTCGATAACAACGGCAGTATGGACCTGATTGTCACGACTCAGAATGGGCCACCGCATTTGCTGCGAAACACCGTAAAGCCCGGTAAAAGGTGGATTGAGCTTTCGCTGGTCGGCACACGCTCCAATCGCGACGGTACGGGGGCCGTCATCGAGCTGCGGCAGCCGGGCCAGCGCCCCCAGTACCGGTGGGCCACCGGCGGCAAAAGCGGCCTCATGGCAAGTTCCGATCCCCGAATTCATTTTGGGCTGCCCGTCGAAGCCGATGTGGATATCATGGTCCGCTGGCCCTCGGGTATGACCGACCACCTCAACCATCTTGCGCCCGGCCAGATTCATCTGCTCAAGGAAGGCGGCAGCCCATGAAGTTTCCCAGGCCGCCGGGCGCTCGCGACCCGCGCTATATGCAGCTCACGATGCTTTTGGGCTATTCCATTGCCGCTCGCTATATATTTCACCTGGAGCGTCCCCAATTTGTAACCGCGCTGGCGCTAACCGAGGCAGTTGTCCTTGACCTGCTGCTGGGCCATTTTTATTACAAAAAGATCGTGTTCCCCTTGAGTGCGATGATTATCGCGCTCGCCTGCACGATTCTGATCAGTGTTTCGCGTTGGGAATATTATCTGCTGGCCGTATTGCTCGCGATAGCCTCCAAGGCTTTTTGCACCTATCGAGGCCGCCACTTCCTGAATCCTGCCAACTTCGGCGTGGTGCTCTTGATTCAGCTGCTACCGGCAAAGGTTGCTGCGATCCCGCACCTTTTTACCGGTTACCTGTGGCCTTCGATCGTTTTCGCAACCCTTGGATCGGTAACTTCAATATATGCGGGACAGGTGGACATCTCATTATCGTGGATTGTCGGATTTCTGATTTTCGGACTGGTTCGGGCTGCCCTAACAGGGGCGGACCCCCTGTTCGTCCTCGCGCCAATGCTGAGCTCGTCATTTCTGGTTTTTTCGTTTCATATGCTTAGCGACCCCGCGACCACGCCCCGATATCGCAGGAATCGAATCGCCTATGCCGTTTTCGTCGCGTTCATCGACGCGGTCCTGCGCTATTATCAGGTTATCTCTGGCATGCTCTACGCACTGGTTTTTGCCGCAACCCTGCTACCCTGGGTTCGTGACCATGAGCAGCGTCAGGGTTCCTTGTGGAAATGGAGTGCGTAAATCTCATCGAGCAGGTGAAGAATGATCTCGATTCCCTCGTCGTTGACCCCAAAATCGTCGCGAAGCTCATGAATCAGGCGGGTGCGCGCGACGTCTTCGTCGTCAAAGCCCTCGGCAATCCCGGGTTCAACGGGAACGATCCACTCTTGATGAATGAACTCGAGGATTGTTTGGGGCTCAACGCCACTCTCGCGGCTGACCTCTTCGAGCTTTTTATTACGAGACATGAGTTTCTCCCCGGGGGTTTTGCGGGTTTTTCTCGCTCCATTTGCGCAGGAACTCGCGCAGCTCATCGTCGATTTTTTCGGGCATCATGACTTTGATGATCGTGATCTGGTCGCCCCGTTTGGCGGTAGCGCGATCAAGGGCTCCTTTGCCTCGAATACGAAGGCGTGAGCCGGTGGTGACTCCCGCAGGAATTTCGAGCATCACCTGGCCGTCAACCGTGGCCACCTTGGCCTGGCCACCCAGCGCCGCCTCTGAAAACGCGACTGGCAGGTCGACTTCGAGGTCGTGGCCCGCTCGCCGGTACCGCGCCGATGGTTTAACGTCGAGCTCCACAAAAAGATCGCCGGCGGGAGTTCCGGCTGGGCCAGGCTGTCCCATTCCTGCAAGGCGAAGTTTGGAGCCCGTTTCAATGCCAGCGGGAATTTTCACGCGAACGCGCCGGCCGTCGGGAAGGATAACTTCGGGCTCGGCACCCAGTACGGCATCGCGAAACTCTACAGCCATTTTATAGTGCTGGTCTGCGCCCTTTGAGGGCGCGCGTGCGGTTCGGCCCCGTCCACCAAAAAGCGAGCTGAGCAAATCTTCGTCGAACCCTTCGGCAAAACCCTGCGCATAACGGCCGCCACCTGGACCGCTCTGGGTCTGGTAATAGAATGGGCCGCCGCGTGACGTCCCTTGGTGTCCGAAACCAGAACCGTCGCTTCCATTGAAGGCATCTGCGCCCTGAGTGTCGAATTTGGTACGCTTTTCGGCATCGCCCAGAATGTCGTAGGCTGCCGTTACCTCTTTAAAGCGGCGCTCCATCTCTTTATTCCCCGGATTGAGATCAGGGTGCAGCTTTTTGGCGAGCTTGCGATAGGCTTTTTTTATCTCATCCTGGCCTGCTGTTTTTGAGACGCCCAGCACTGAGTAAGGGTCTTTATCCATATTCATAACATTGTGAACGATTTCGGCACTGTCAAGGCGGGCTGAACCTAGCGGGACTTGCTAAGCAATTCCAGCGTGTAGCCATTGGGCAGGTGCCTGGTGCGCTCGATCTTGTATTCGCTTTTTGCCTCGGGCACGTCGTCGCCCTCATGAAAAATATAGGCTATGCGCGGGGCCGCGGTGACCTGGTCGTGGAGCAGTGGAAATCGGCTGGCGTGCAGCGGATCAAGCGTGACCTGATTTCCAAGGGCCCACATGACGTCGTAGGTCGAGTCGTAAAAGCCCGTGCCCTTGTCAACGCCCCACTCATGCATGGTTTCAAGTATGCCGCTGTTGATCCGGTAGTTGGGTTTGCTGAAGCTGGCATAAAGGTCGATGCAACCCGTGAGAAGCACGATGCCCAGCAGCGCGAGCGCGGGTGGTTTCCACCTCGAGCTGGCCACGGCCAGGCCCAGACAAAGGTAAAGCGGCATCAGGCCCGGGTAGAAGTACTGCACCTTGAAATACATATAGGTGTGAATCAGTACCCACGAAGCGATGGCTGGAAGCACACCGGCCACGAGCCCGATGGCAAGCCAGCGTTTAAGTTTGGCATTGCGGCCGGTAAAGCCCAGCGCCAGCAAAAGCAGGGCCGCGATTGCTCCCGCCAGTCCCCACGTCAGCGGGGCTGCGCGCGCGAAGTTTGAGCCCACGTTAAAGGGAATGCTGGACACCAGCGGTGCGAAGTCGCTCCAGCGCACCAGCCCGGTGGTGCGGTCAATGTGCTCGGGGTGGGTGAGGGCAAACGCAAAATGTGGCACCATGCCCAACGTGGCGCCTGCGGCAAAAATCAGCGGCCGGGTGGTTTTGAGAAGTAGTGGCCAGCGGTGCAGTAGCCACAGAGCCAGCGCGAGCTTGGCGCTCGTTTTGAGCGCGGCTTCGGCGTTCACGCCAAGAAAGGAGTCGGAGGTGAAAAACGCCGGAAAGATCAGCAGCGTATTAACCGCAAGTCCGACCAGCAGCAGCTTGCTGACAATGCCTTTGATTCCGCGCGTGCGATAAAGCTCACGCGCGGCCGGCAGCAGCGCCGCGGAACGGGTACTGGGCGAAAGCGAAAGGTAAAAGGCCGTGGCCAGCAGCGCGTAAAGCGGCGTAAAACGACAGATGTAGAACGCAAAGCCGGTCAGTCCACCCAGCCAGAATGCAGCGGTGTGCGACATGCGTACCCGCGCCGAGAGCGCAATGGCCGCATTGAGCATCAGGCCGCCCGCGAAAAAAGAAAGCACGTAATAGTCCGTCAGCGAATACTGCGCCAATGGCTCGCTGCCAATCGCGGTAAGCAATCCCACCGCCAGGCACGTCAGCGGACCGGCAAGGCGATACGCAAAGCAGGACCACAGAACGCCAGACGCGACAAGCACCAGCCCGTTCAGAAATACCGCGGTGAATTGCGAAACTCCAAAAATCCGGAATACCAGGGCGCGCAGGTAAACCAGCGGCGTGCCGCCGTGCGCCTGCCCGGCGGTGTAGATGAAATGATGGCCCTTGAGAACTTCGGTGCTCATCAGCGGAAAGATGGAGGTGTCGCCATCCATCATCGAATGCCAGTGCAGCGACTGAAAAAACCAGATCACGAGGGCGAGCGCGGCGGTGCTGCCGATAAGGAGTCGTTCCTGAGCTCGATTTTTCACTGACATCATCGGTATCTAAACACAGGTGCATGCGACTTGAAATAGGGATAACGCCGTGTTTGATGAGTGTAATGAGCCCGATGGCATTGTCCCTCGCCCTGTTTTTCTTTTCAGGCGCCAATTCGAGCGCGGACACTGCGACCTATCGACCGCTGGATCATCTGTGGTGGGGAACTCGCGATCTTGCCGAGACCCCAAGCCTGGTCGTGCTTGGCGCCGGAACCGCGCTTACTGTGGTGGCGCTGACTCTGGATACCGGCGTGCATGATTACTTTGCTGGCCACGATCGCCTTGGGGGCGCGGCCAGGATTGGCAACGACTACATCGGCACCGGAATTCCCGGCGCCATTTTGGCGGCGGGCACGCTGGGTTTTGGGCTTTGGCGGGACCGCCAGCACGAAATAGATTCGGGCGAGGCTCAGCTCGAAGGGCTCGTGGCGACCGGCGCGTATACCGAGCTGCTCAAGTTCACCGTGCGTCGCGCGCGGCCCGACAGCGGCAATCTGCAGTCGTTTCCCTCGGGCCACACGTCGATTGCGTTTTCGAGCGCGGCAAGCCTGATGGAGCTGCATGGGCCTTCATTAGGAGTTCCTGCGCTGGTACTCGCGGCGTTCACGGGAGTTTGCCGACTTGACGTGAACGCCCATCATCTTTCAGATGTTATTTTCGGCGCGGCGCTGGGTTATGCGGTAGGGCAATCCTATGCTTTGCATCATCAATGCATGGGCGGTCAACGGCGCGTAGCGCCTGCCGCTCAATGTGAAAGCCAAGGGCAGGCGGCTCAGGTGGCTTTGCTTCCATATTTCGACGGACGCTCCGATTTCGGCGTTGCCGCCCGCCTCAAGTTCTGACGGATTATTTTTCGACGGGATAACCCTGAGCTTCCCAATCAGGCATTCCGCCGTGCATGACGCCCGAAAGGTTCATCAACCCATGTTGAAAAAGCTCATGGCACGCCATCTGAACCCGACCGCCCGCGTGGCAGTACACGAAGACGTTTTTGAATTTTTTAAGCTCGGCGGCATGCAAGCCCACTTCGCTATGCATGATGTTGCGGCTGCCCGGAATGTGCCCCTCCGCGAACTCTTGGGGAGTGCGGACATCCAGGATAAGGTCTTCCGGGGTCAGGGCTTTGGATTTTGCGAATAGCTCTTCGATAGACAGGTTCTTAATCATTTTTTTCAACTCCAAAAGGCACGATATTGCCTTCCGGGCTGAGTGTAAAGGGGTGAGCTTCATAGCTGTCCCCGGTGACCTCGAGCTCGAAAAACGAGACCTCGTCCTTTTGCAGGCGGGTAACCGGCGAGGCGAGCTTGATGCTCAGGTTGGAATAGGGAAGCCGGCAGGTCAGGCGCTTGCAGTGGGCGGCGTAAACATCGGGCCGGATGGGAAAAGTATAGGCGCCGCTTGAGCAGCCCACGGTGATCTGGCGCAGCTTGTAACCTTCGAACTCGAGCTGCTGGTCCCAGACCAGATGCTCATGACCGGCTATGTAAGCGGTCGCCCCACCTTCGGCAAACGCCTGGCCGTATTCTTGCCTGAACTTGCGATTCGTATGACCCATGACCGACTCCAGCGGCACGTGGCCGAAGGCGAGTTTCAGCCCGCTTTTCGAGTTCTTTAAATCCTCGGCCAGCCAGCGCAGCTGGGCGTTGTCCACAACCTGATCCACAATGTGGAGCAAGGTCAGGTGCACGCCATCAATATCCACCGAATAATTGAGCGGCGGATTTCCCGCGGCCTTCGGTGCCCCGGCATTGGCTTCGAGTATTGCCTTGGCGGCTTCTTCATAGGCCCGTTGATGCGGTTTTCGATAATAGTCATGGTTGCCCGCGACGGGAAAAACGAGCACTCCGGCCTTCTGCAGCGGCGCGATCTGGCGGCGCACCTCGTTCCACCACAGGCGCGCGCGCGTGAGGCCGAAGTGATCGGTCAGGTTGCCGCTGGTGGAGTCACCGGTAATGACGAGCACTCTGGGGCGGCGTTCGACTAGCTTCGCGACTAGCCGGGTGAACTCGGGTTTGGTGTGCGCGTCGTTGTAGACGTGAATGTCCGACACGACCGCGATGCGCCAGCTGGTGGCTGGAGTTAGTGCCGGATCCGAGGTGGCGATGTCTGAATGCGCGGTGGCGTCGTCGTCGGCGCGCGCGAAGCCGGTCGTGTTTGCGCTGAAAAAATTCGCGATCGCGATGAAGCACAAAAGCGTTAACGTAATTTTCACGAAATCCTTCTGGCCTAACTCATCGAGTTCTGGAATAAGTCATTCCAAAACACAGAATAAACAACTTGAATTTGATAAGGACCCACCACAATGCCTTTGTATTTTCATTCCCGCTCTCGAGCCTTGGTCGTCGACGACGACCCGGCGACGCTCGAAATCTACGAGCTGGCCCTGGTCGAGCTGGGACTGATTCCGATTTTAACCCGCGAAAGCAGCCAGGTATTGAAAAATGCGCTTTCGCGCGACCTGAGCCTGATCATTTTGGACCAGCAGATGCCCGGTATCTCGGGACTCGAGCTGGCGCGGCAAATTCGCGCCAGTTCAGCCGGCGCCGTCCCAATCATCATGGTTACGGCCGACCGCCAGGTAAAATATGCGGCGGCGCGCGCCGGTGTCACGGCTTGTCTTGAAAAACCGTTTGATGTCGACGAGCTGATGCGACTGGTGCTTGACCTTACCGGCGCGTGCGCCACCCAGGGCGAGGCGCTGACGGCCTGAGCGGTGGCACCCGGCTTGCAATTTTTGCCTCTAAGGGGGCGCTATGCCACAGACATCCGGAGTTCGCACGGCCAGGGAACATTTGCGACAGGCGTCGGCGATGCTCGTCGAGTATCTGAAGTACAATGCCGCGGCTCAAAAAAGCCGGGTGCGCAAAACCAGCGTACAAGCCGCCGCGCTTTTGGTCTTTGGTCTGGCGATACTGGTGTGGTTTGAGCTGACTGTTTTTTTTGCGCTGCGAATTCCGCTGCAGCCCGCGCTGGCCGCGCTGGTTACCCTGGCCATCAATCTTTGCGCGCTGGGAATATCGAATGCGCTGGTGTCGCGCTGGAAACGGCACAACGACGCGGCGATTGCGGCACGCGAAGCGCGTCAGGCTGCCGTGGGTGAGCTGCGCGAATCGCAGTCCGATTTGATCGCTCTGAAAGACGAGGTCGTGACTCGTACTACGGATTTTGCGCGCGAGCGGGTAGTGGTGCCGTTTGAGCGTTACAAGATACCTGTGGCGGTTGGTGTCACGTTCGTTACCGGCGTTGTCGTGGCTCGTGCCCTGTTTCCGGTGCGGACGCCCGCACCGGCCACTCACTAATCCAGGTTATAACGACGGCGTTTGCGCCAGAGCGTCGAAAGATTGATGCCCAGCACGCTCGCGGCGTCTTCGAGGGTCGCGGCTCGGGTCAGCGTTTCCTGAATATACTGACGTTCCAGGTCTTCCAGCGACATATTGGGCTGATTCACCGCCTGCGGCGGAATAGGCGTTCCGGGATCAAGCAGCCGGTCGGGCAGATCGGCTACCTCGACGAGTTCGCCGCGTGCCAGCACCACCGCGCGTTCGACTGTATTCTTAAGCTCGCGGATATTGCCGGGCCAGCGATAGTTGCTGAAAATGTGCTGAACCTCGGTGCTGAAGTGCAGCGGCACGTGGCCGGATTCGGTGCAGGCGCGGCGTAGCAGGCTGTCGGCCAGCGCCAGGATGTCTTCAGGGCGTTCGCGCAGCGCCGGCATCTTGAATTCGATTACGTTCAGGCGATAAAAAAGATCTTCGCGAAACACGCCGTTGCGCTTGGTCTGCAGCTGCAGCGAAATGTCGCCGATTTCGTCCAGAAACACCGTGCCGCTGTCGGCGATTTTCAGGCGTCCCACCTTGTCGCGCACGGCGCCGGTAAACGAGCCTTTCACGTGTCCGAACAGCTCGCTTTCGAGCAGGTTTTCCGAAAGGGTGGCGCAGTTCACGTCAACGAATCCCTGGGCGCTGCGGGCGCTGTGCTTGTGAATCCATTTTGCCAGCACCGATTTGCCGGTGCCGCTTTCGCCGGTAACCAGCACGGTGGACTGGCTGGCGGCCACTCGCCGCGCCATTTCGAAAAGCTGTTGCACCTTCGCGTTGCGCGAACCGAACTCCTCGGGCTCGCGGATATCGCGGATGACCTGCTTGAGCTCGACGTTTTCGTGCGACAGCCCGCGAATCTGCTCGACGCGCGAAAGCAGGTGGCCGATCTGATCGGGCGTAAAAGGTTTGGTGACGTAGTCGTACGCGCCGTACTTCATGGCCGCTACCGCGGTTTCAACCGACGCGTAGGCCGTCATGATGATGATGGTGATGTCCGGAAAGTCCTTGCGGACGCGATCGATGAGCTCCAGGCCCGTCATGCCGTCCATGCGCAGGTCGGTAATCATGAGCTCGGGCATCCAGGTATTCAGCGCGGCCAGCGCCTCGGGCCCTGAGCCGACCGATTTCACCTCGTAATTACGGGAGGTCAGGTAGCGGCTCATGGTGATACGGATATTTTCTTCGTCATCGACGAGCAAGATGCGCTTCATTTCAGGCAATCCCCTTTGTGTTATTCGCGGCATGCAGATAGGCGTGTATTGAGATTTTAAAGATACTTTCGTGGTTGGCTTTGTGAATCGAGGTAAAACGACCCGCGTGGCCCTGGATAATGTCGCCTACGATTGCGTGCCCGGTGGGCCCCAGCGAATCAAGACGGCGCTGGTAGCTGATCTCGAAAGTGGCCACGCCCGAGTCCAGGCGCGAGCTGAAGACCACCGATTGCGTCGGCGGCGTCTGGCGAATGGCATCGGTAAGCAGCGTGCTCAGCACCCAGGTGATCTTGGTGGCGTCGATACTGGCCATGATCTGGCCGGGGCCGGGCTTGCCTTTACTTATGAGCTGCACGCCTTTTGCTTCGGCCAGGGGCGCCGCGATTTTGATGGACTGATGTATCAGCGCGGTAAGGTTGGTGTCGCGCATGTGCAACGCGTTCGGGTTGCGCACGATCTTGAGCTTCGAGGCATTCAGCAAATCCTCGAGCAGCACGCGCAGCCGCCCCACGTCGGAGCTCGCGATGCGTACCAGCTCGGGGTCGTAGCCGGTGCGTTCCAGCATCGCAAGCGCCATGGTGAGCGAGGTCACGGGCGTGCGAATCTCATGCGACAGGGCTCCGATGAAGTTCACCTTGGCTTCCTCGTTCTCGCGAATAAAGGTGACGTCCTGAAATACGAACATGCGGCGCTCGAGGTCGGTGGACGGCTTGCAGGGCAGCTGCACCTTGGACACCAGAAAGTGGCGGCGGCGTCCCTCGATGGTCGCATCATATAACACCGGCGTGTGGCTGTTGTGGGCCTGTTCGAGAACCAGGCATATTTCGGCGCTCAGTACGACGGGCAGCTCTTTTTGCCCCAGCAGCTCGCGCGCGAGGGGATTGGCGTATGCGGCATGGTCGCCCTCCATGAAAATCAAGCCGTCGTTCAGGTACTCGGCGATGGCTTCCGAGCGCGCGGTTTCATCTGACAGCAGCAGCTGGGTGCCGAGCACCAGCACGCCAACGGCCAGCGTGGTGAGCGAAGAAAAAATCCAGAAGTAGCGGACCGAGTTGCCGTGGGCAAAGAGGCCCGAGGCCAGAACGAGCTCGGTAAACTGCACGCCGATGAGAAGCGCGATGGCGGTGAACAGCATAGCGGTGCGGCTCGGCTTGCGCCGGGCACCTAGCCGTGAGCGCAATCGGAATAACAGTTCCGGGATGAGTTCCGAAGTGACCATAAATGTTTTGCACCAACCAAACGTGTTTTATTTGGAAGCAAGCTTGATACCAAGCGTCTGAGAGTTTTTCAACCTCACTTTGGCGGAATAACGCCTTAAATTTCCGTGCGAAATGCACGAGCGAGGCGTGCGATCAGCATGCACGGCGGTGGGCCCCGCCGGCTGGCACATGTGTTGCTTCGGCTCGGACTCATCGGAGGGAATATATGGAAGATGGGGAAAAGCGCGCCGAAGAGCTGGGCAGCGAGATCGACGAGAACATCGGTGCCATTTTGCACGAGGCCGAGGAGCGGTTCCGGCAGGGTGCCAGGGTATTGAATGACCTTGGGCAGCAGGCTCGCGAGATTATCAGGCGGCAGCCGGCGGCCGTTCTGGCGGGCGTGGCGGCACTTGGCTTCGTGAGCGGGCTGCTGTTGCGCCGGGCCGTCAAAGAGGAAAATCGCCAATGGAAAACAAGGGTTTGAGGCGGCAACCGGAGCTGCCCGGACCGATTGTCGTATTTTTCGCCGGCAT
>JACQAW010000182.1 GCA_016194725.1 Deltaproteobacteria bacterium | reverse complement strand
GTGTATTCGACCGGTAAATCGGAGGCAGTGCCTGGCTGAGGTGAGCGTGGAGCAGGTTTCTGCCGCAATCAAGACGACGTTACTGGCGGGGCAATCGTGAAGACCTGGACGTATAGCTGGATAATCTACCCCTTGCTCTATTCCCTGGCAGCAATGCTGGGTATGGCAAAGCCAAAATGGCGCGATACGCTGAGGTTGAGGTCGTGGAAGGATTTTCTGAGCCTGCGCTTCAACGTGGGGCAGCCAATCGAATACTGGATACACGTGGCAAGCCATGGCGAGCTGGAATATGCCATACCGATCCTGGAAGAGCTCCAGCGTAAGGAAAAACGGATTTTAGTGACCTATTACTCGATCTCGGCCAAGGGGCCTGTGGAGCAGCTTCCGCAGAATTTTGCCAATGTTTCGCTGGTGGTGCCTTTGCCCCACGACGGTTTGGGGTTGATGAAGGAATTTGTTTCGCTTGCCCGGCGCCAGGGCGTAAATCGACTGCTGCTGATGAAGTACGAGTTATGGCCGGGATTACTTTGGGAGTGTAATGCGCAGGGGATCAAGGTTGTGCTGGTGGATGCGCTGAAGCCGAGTTGGTTTCACCGCCAGCTGCTGCATAAACTTGATGGAATACTTTCCGGCTATGGCTCGGAGGTTTCGACGATTTCCCATCGGAATGTCCGCGTGGTGGGCGATACCCGTGTGGAGAGGGTTTTGCAGCGGGTGGAGCGGAGCGAGAAACGCCTGACTACGGTGGTGCCTGGCCAGCTGCGAATTGGGCTGGCGCAGAAACCCACAATCATTTGCGGAAGCATGTGGCCGGCGGACAGCAAGCTGGTGCTGGCGGGCTTGAAAAAATATTTTGATGCGGGTGGCGACTGCCACGTGATTTGGGTGCCGCACGAGCTCGAGGCCAGCGAGGCGGCACGGGTATCGGAACGTTTCGCCGCCATGGGATTTTTGGTGATACCAATTGATGAGTGCGAGCAACGGCTTGGAAAGAAGTCCGCCGAGGAACTTGCCAACCAACGGCTTGCGATCGTGGTGATGAAGAAGGGAATTTTGGCTGAGCTTTATCGCCTGGGGCAAGCCGCCTTCGTGGGCGGCGGTTTTGGAAGCGGAGTACATAGCGTCTGGGAACCTGCGTTAACCGGTGCCCAGGTCGCGTGCGGTCCACGCACGAGGCGGTCGCCTGAATCTTCGGAGCTGGGAAGTCGTGGAATTTTGGCTCGGGTCGAAAATGAGGAGCAGCTCTGCGACTGGCTTGGTGCTAATCTTAATCTGAAGAAGAACGAGTTGCGGGATGATGGCCCACTGGGTGAGCTTCTTGGACAGCACGTGGGGGCCGCCAAACGCATTGTTCAGGTATGCGAAGAGCTGTGAGGGACTGAGGAGCACCATGGGTTATGGTCATGGAGAATATGATGAGCGATAAGACGCCGGGAGTGGTCATTCGGTTGAGGATGGGGAGCCATGACGCGCATTATGCCGGTGGGCTGGTTGATGGCGCTCGAATGCTGCAGCTGTTCGGCGATGTGGCCACCGAGCTTTTGATACGATTGGATGGCGACGAAGGGTTGTTTCGGGCATATGACAGTATTGAGTTTCTGGCGCCGGTCTACGCAGGCGACTATATTGAAGCCGAGGGTTGGATTGTGAAGCAGGGCAACAGCTCGCGGACCATGAAATTTGAAGCGCGTAAGGTCATCGCGCTCCTGAAAAGCGATGAGTCCGGCTATCTGGCTCCGTCGAGTGCACAGGTACTGAATTCTCCGGTTGTCGTCTGCCGTGCAAGCGGCACCTGCGTGACCCCGGTACCATTGCAGAAGAAGGCGGCCACCGCGAAATGAGACTGGCAGATCATTATGACGTGATTTGTGCGGGTGGCGGACTTTCTTCTTATCTGTGCGCGGCTTTGTTAGCTGCCAAAGGAAAACGGGTTTTGGTAATCGATGACGAGGACCAGGCGCTGCCCAGACGTTACGATGCCGGCTTTGTTTTTGATCCTGATTTTGCGACCTTTACGGGGCTTCGCGCTTCGGCTGCGCTTGGCCACAGCTTGAAAGACCTGGGCATTGACGATGGCTTTCAGCTGGCTGATGCGATTATTCAGGTCATGACACCCGAGTACCGGATTGTATTTTCGCGGGATCAGGCCGCCGTTCAGACTGAGGTTCGCCGCGGGCTCACAAGAGCGGGCAAAGAGGTAGGGGAGTTTTTTGGCCTGCTGGGGCGAGCTGGAAAAGAAGTGCCGACCTTTGTTGACGGAGCACTTACGCCCGGACGGGGCGAAGGGACGGATACGACCTCGTGGAAGAGGTTTTGGGGCAAGTACTATCCGCTGATTCAAAGTGAAAAGCCGGTGGCCCTGGCTCGTGCGATTCCGGGCGGGTCCGCCGAGGTATGCGAAAATCTGGGCGCCGCCATTCTGGGTGCCATGAGCTATGCGGCGCCGATGAATCTGGGCTGTGAGCAAAGCATTCGGGGACTCGCGCTTTGTCTGCAAGACCAGGGTTACTTTAGCGGAGGTATTGAGGCGCTGGAGCAGCGCATGGCCGCGATTGTGCTGGCCGCCGGCGGTAGCGTGAAAAAAGACACCCGCGTCGAGTCTTTGATTGCAGAAGGTGGCAAGATCGTCGGTGTGCTGCTTTCTTCATTTGAAGGCATTATTCGCTCGGATGTCGTGGTTATCACGAGCCGGCTGCGGCGCCTTTATGCCACTTTGCCGGATGGGATGCGCGATTCGACCCTCGTGCGAAATTTGAGTCGTGTCGTGCCGTCGAGCTGGCGTTTTACCCTATCGGTTACGGTGAACCGGAATGTGATTCCGATTGGCGCGACGTCAAACATGACCTACATCGGCTCGTATCAGTTTCCGCTCGAAGAGGATAATTACCTTAGAATTCAGATTATTCCTGACGGGGTATATCCGGCGTCGGACACCGCGGATATGACGACTTTGCTGGTCACTGCCTTGATTCCGTATCGGGCGTCGAGCATGGACTACAGCTACCTGCGCCGGCTGGGTGGCAAGATGCTGCGTGTTCTTTCGGAGCTGATGCCCTTTCTGGAAAACAATATCGTGAGCCTGTACCCCGACTTTCGGGCCTCTGAGGCGGCGTTGCGCGAGGCTTACCCGTTCCGGGGCCCCGATTGGGTGCCCGAGAATCTGATGCAGTATTATGTCCGGGGGCATCGTTCGGTGCAGGATTTTTGGGGACCAGGATGGACGACGGCCCATTCCAACCTGTATTTCGCGGGAAGGTCGATATGGCCATCGCTGGGACTGTACGGAGAAGCCTTGACCGCGCGCAAAATTTTCGATGATGTCATGCTTCCGAAAAACTGAGCCCAATTTTGAGAAAGAAAAGACATGATCCTTCGATACACTCGTCCCGAGATGGGAGCCCTTTGGGCCGATGAAAGCCGATTTCAGCAATGGCTTAATGTTGAGCTGGCCGTGCTGGAAGTGCTGGGCGGCGAAGGAGTGGTGCCCACGGATGCGGCAGCGCAGATTCGACGCAAGGCTAAAATCGACGTGAAGCGCATTCTGGAGCTTGAAGATACCTTGCGCCACGACGTGATAGCTTTTACGACCAGCATCGCGGAACAAGTTGGCGGTGTTGGGCGGTATTTTCATTACGGCCTGACCAGCTCGGATATCGTGGATACGGCTCTGTCTCTTTTGCTCAAGCGGGCACTGGAGAATGTGGCTTTGAATTTTGACCGTCTGGAGACCGTATTGGCCAAGCAGGCCTTGCGCTATCGCCAGTTGCCTGGCATTGGGCGCACTCATGGCGTGCACGCCGAACCCACGAGCTTTGGTTTGAAGTTTCTGGGCTGGCTGGCGGAGTTTCGCCGGCAACGGATCAGGCTGAACCAGGCTATCGAGCAGGCATCGTATGGAAAGCTTTCGGGTGCAGTGGGCAGCTACGGCGCGCTGTCGCCGGAAGTTGAGCGCAAGGCATTGGCAAAGCTTGGGCTGAAGCCCGAAGCCGTGGCCACGCAGGTTTTACCGCGGGACCGGCACGCGGAAATATTCAGCGTTCTTGCCGGAATTGGCGGTTCCATCGAAAGGGTTTCGGTTGAGCTGCGCCATTTGCAGCGCACCGAGGTCAATGAAATACAAGAGCAGTTTGGCAAGGGCCAGAAGGGCAGCTCGGCAATGCCTCATAAAAAGAATCCTATTTCCGCCGAGAACTTGACGGGCTGTGCGCGATTACTGCGGGGATATGCCGTGGCGGCGCTTGAAAACGTGGCTCTCTGGCATGAGCGCGACATCAGTCATTCTTCCGTCGAAAGGGTCATTGCTCCAGACGCCACGATACTGGTCGATTATATGCTGCATCGGCTTGCGGGAATACTCGAGGGCCTGAATGTTCTGGACTCCAATGTCGCGCTGAATCTGGACCGCACCAAGGGAATTTACTTTTCGGGGCACGTGCTGCTGAAGCTGGTTGAATCGGGGATGTCGCGCGAAGAGGCTTACCGCATCGTTCAGAAATGCGCTCATTCGGCCTGGGCCGAGGGCCGCTGGTTTGGCGACGAGCTGATGGGCGAGAAGGTGATCCGGGAAAAATTTACCCGGGAGCAGCTCGGGCGCATTCTAAACGTCAAAAACTACCTCAAGCACGTCGATACGATTTATGGACGAGTGTTGGGGAATGAATTCAAAAAACCTAAAAAGACTTCTAAAAGATGAATCTGGCCAGGCTGCGACCGAGTATGTGCTGCTGCTCGTGGTGCTGGTGACGATCATCATTAAGCTTGGCGGAGCCTTTAAGGATAAAGTTCTGGCTTTGGTCAATGGACCGCTGCGACGGCAGATGCAAAGTCGGTTCTTTGCCAGCGGCGGCGTTCACAGATTTCCTTTAAAAATTCAATAGTTCCATTGGCCTGTCCTCGCGTGATTTTCAGCAAATTCTTTGTTTTCAGCTAGTTAGCTTCGCACCCCTTTGAATTCGTCTAGGTTTTAGTCAGGGAAATCTTTCAGCCCTGTATAAAACATTGCCACTTCAGTTAACTTATTGAAATCATTTATTTATATCTAATCTGATTTGTCTTTGGTCGGTGAATCCGGAGTCATTCTGACTATTTCGGTCGATTTTTAGTGACTCATTTCAATGACGCGCCGCGTGGCACGGGAGTTGCTCTATGCCTTCCTGATCGAAGTGTATGCGGCGCGTCCTCCGGACGTGTGCGAGTGAACGAACAAAGGCTAAAAGGAGTCTTGGACATGAAATTTTATAGCTACGCGTTGGCGATGACGGTCGCCGCGGGGATCACGTTAAGTGGTCTTAAACCAGCTTATGGGGAACTCGTCTTTGAAGACGATCTGAACCAGAAGCCCGTCGTCAAAACAGAATCAACGGAAGTCCCGAAGGCCCAGAAGCTCGAAGATACGGGTTCGAAAGCCGAAGTCATGCGCAGATCGCGCCTTCGCGAGGAGCTCAAAAACGAGGACCTGCTTACGCAGAAACTCGAAGAGCTTCGCTTGAAGGACGAGTTGAAGCGCACCGACGACTTGCTCGGTTCAGGTGTCAGCAAAGGGGCTTCCGCGCCAGAAGCTCCGATGCAGGAACAACGCGTGGGAACGGCTGCGGCTCCAGCTCCAGCCACGGCTCCGGCCAATGCTCAGCTCAACGCTCCTGTGACCATCACGGGCGCCCCGATCGATGCCAGCACCTCAAGCGGCAAGAGCGTCGCGAATGCCGATGCGACAGAAGAAAAGGCTGAGAAGCCCAATCGCATCACGGTAACCCCGCGTTTCGGCACGGGCAGCATCACCAACTCCATCTACAACGTCAGCGCTAAATTCGCGGCTGGCTTGGCTGTGGGCATGGAACTGAGCGACAACTTTTCGATTACCGGTGGCTACACCTACGCGAGCTATGCGCTCGGCGCTGGTACCAGCTTGTATTCTCCTTATGGATACAACCAGAGCAGCTATCAGCAGACGATCAACCTCAACGACAACGTCATCGATCTGGGCGCGAAGGCTTCCCTTTTCGGCCGTCAGTCGAGAATCCGCCCATTCCTGGGTGGTGGCGCTGCTTATCGCATGGGTTACGTGAACTATGACAGCACGACTCAGGCCGCGCTGGCACGGTTGAACACGTATTCGGCTCAGGACGTCTCGATTACGGGTTTCGCCGCGTACATCGAAGCGGGTCTTGATGTGAAAATCACGGACTTGATCGCGATAACGGGCAACCTGCGTTACTTCAACATGCTGAGCTCGAAGCAGAGCAATCCGGTTGACCCGAATGCGTTTGTAAACAGTGGTTACTACAATAACTACGGTTACGGCATGGCGAGCAACCTGGGTTACAACAACTCGGCGACTTCGGCTGCCGGAAGCGCACTGGCCTCTCAGAACTTCTATCAAGCGATGGTCGGTCTGTCGGTTAGCTTCTAAGCCGGTAGTGAATCTGCTCGATTCCCGGCTATCTAATGCAATGCGCATTAGGTATCTAATTGGCTCGGGATAATTTAGTCTTTTACCTTCGTACGTATACACAACTAGGGGGCAAAGGGT
>JACQAW010000201.1 GCA_016194725.1 Deltaproteobacteria bacterium | reverse complement strand
TCGGCAAACAGGCGCATCGTCACGAACGGCACCAGCAGCAGCAGCACGACGTTCATATTGCCATAGAGCGGCCGCAGGAAGTGCTCGTTCAGGTTCGGGCCCTTGCCCATGCCACCCTGAAAGCGCTCATAATCGGCTACCCCCTTGAGAAAATTCTCGAGAATCGACGAGAACATCCAGCCTGTTATGAAGAGAAACATACCAATCACCACATAAGCCACTGGTGATGCGAAATAGCCGCGAAAGTCTTTCTTCGCGATGGTCAACGCGTTTTTCATTGCTGCGCCCCTTTGGTGTTTTCAACCGTCGTCAGCTTGAGGAATACCTCTTCCAACGACAGCGATTCCCGTCTCAACTCCAGCAGGCCCGCGCCGCTTTTCACGACGGTTTCCGCAAGCGCGCTGCGAATATCCTCTCCATTGCTGGCACTGACCGTATAGCGGTTGCCACCCTCGAACTTTCCGTTTTCGGCCACCTCGCCGACGCCGGCAATCTTTCGAAGTTTGGGTGCCAGGTCGCTGGCCTCGTCGCGCACGATAACCGAGAATACATTGCCCTTGCGCAGGCGAGCCGAGATTGCCTCGAGCTTGTCGGTTGCCACGATTTTGCCCTCATTGATAATCAGCACGCGCGAGCAGGTCGCCTGCACTTCGGGCAGGATGTGAGTGCTGAGAATCACGGTGTGTTCGCCCGCGAAACTCTTGATGAGCTCGCGAATTTCGATAATCTGTTTGGGATCAAGGCCGACTGTTGGCTCGTCCAGGATCAGCACGTCGGGATTGTGCACGATGGCCTGGGCCAGGCCCACGCGCTGGCGAAATCCTTTTGACAGGTTTCCCACCAGGCGGTTGCGCACATCGCCTAACCCGCACTTGCCGAGCGCCGCATCCACTGCGCCTCTCGCGCCTGGACCGTGCATGCCGTGCAGGGCCGCCGCGTACATCATGTAATCCCTGACCACCATGTCTTTATAGACGGGCGGCGTCTCGGGCAGATAGCCCACCCGGCGTTTCACTTCCAACGGCTCGTCGAACACGTCATAGCCCGCAACCCGCGCCACGCCCGCACTGGCAGGCATAAAGCAGGTCAGAATTTTCATCGTCGTGGTTTTTCCGGCGCCATTGGGTCCCAGAAAACCTAAAATTTCGCCCTTCTCAACCGTAAAGGTCAGATCATCGATCGCTTTGCGCTGACCGTAGAACTTGGAGAGGCGTTGTACTTCGATCATTGAATAACTCTCCTATCTTATTGGTATTTTGATACCTTCCTAAGATAGGCAGAGCCACTATAAAGTCAAGAGCGCACATCACTTGCCCGCTTTAGCCGGAAAGTGCTTTAGTGAGCAGAAGTTCGGTGTTTCCGGCCTTCAAGCAGTCGTGCGCACGAGCGATTTCCTCGTAGCCGGCACTTTTGTAAAACCGCTGGGCCGCATGGTTGCTTTCGCTGACAAAAAGATAAATCCGGGCAAACTTCTCGGATATGACGCGCTCGGCGGCGCTCAATAGATACTTTCCCGTTCCTTTATGACGCACTTTCGTCGCAATTGCGCTGACGTAGCCGCCATCGCCGTAGCCCGAGGGCATCGGGCCTTTCAGGAATTTTTCGACGACTGCCCGCCCGCCTTCAAGATTAAATACTATCAATCCATGTTCGTGCTCGAAGTCGTGCACCTTGGCGCTCCTGGGATCGGCGGCCGAGAAGAAATACCGAACCGCGTCAGTTGCCGCCCACCCCATCACGAGCATGTCCGCGGTGATTTCGAGCCGCTTCCATGGATCAACGCCGGCCATGTAATCCGCCCATGGTCTGAGCGCCGACTGGTCCACGATTTTGTGAAGTATAGTGCCGATATCGGCGGCCTTTTTCTTTTTCTTTGTCATCTCGAAAGTCTCGCTATGAGTTTGTCGCGTACTTCTTCAAGACGCCCGACGGTATTGAAGCCGGCCGCAAAATCGTGGCCGCCGCCACCGAACTCCTGCGCCACGTCACTCACCTTGACGGTGCCTTTGGATTTCAGGCTAACCTTGATGGTGCCGTCGTCCTCTTCGCGAATCAATACCAGAATTTCGGCGCTTTTGAGCAGCAGCAGAAAATTCACGATGGTCTGGGTGTCGTCGCTGCTGGCACCGTATTTCTGTCGCAAAGACCGGGGAATTTCCACCCACGCGACAGTCTTGCCTTCGCTGCCATAGGGCGCGTCGCACACGCGGCCCAGCACCTCGCCTATCAGCCGCAGATGTCCAACCGCCTTGGTTGAATAGACGTTCTGGTAAATCTCTTCGGGCTGCAGGCCGTAGTCGATCAGGTCGGCCGCAATGCGATGCGAAAGCGCGGTGGTGCGCGAGTAGCGAAAAGAGTTCGTGTCGGTGATGATGGACACGTAGAGCCCCAGCGCGATTTCGGGCGTAAGCCGAAAGGCTGACGAGTTCGGGTCGAGCAGGTCATGCGACTGGTGAAAAAGGCGATAGAGCAACTCACCGATTGACGACGATTTCACGTCGACGGTGGTGTGAATCTTTAGTGCCCTCGGCGTTGGCGCAGCGCTCGACTCTTCAAGGTGGGGATGATGGTCGAAGATCAGGATGTCTTCGGCATGCTTTTCAAAGACCTGCCAGAGGGCTCCAATTCGCCTGGGATCGTTTGTATCCACGACTACAGCCAGGTCGAACTTGCTCCAGTCGCCATTGCGCGAATCCCGGCCCAGAACTTCGATCACGCCGGTCTTGTCCAGGAACTGGTAACGCGCGGGAACAGGGTCCGGGTTCATGACACGGACATTTTTGCCGAGCCGCTTCAGATAATGATAAAGGGCAATTTCTGCCCCCAGGCCATCGCCGTCCGGCATCACATGCGTCGTAATCATGATTGATTGGCTGCTGGCCAGCAGCCGGCCAGCTTCGCCTAGTGTTGTGTCCATGGGTGAAATGTCCTTTTTTTACTCATCGGTTCTTTTGGAATTCCGAAAGAGTAGTAGGAGGTTTTTTTCATATGTCTGAACAAGACCCTGAAGCCAATACCAAGGTAAACGCCCTATATACGATATTTGAAAAACACCTGTACGACTTCGAAGACAATGAAGAGTCGGAACATGCGTTCGTCGACAAGATCGTGCATGATTACCTCAGACATCTGGTAGCCAAGAATATCGCGGTCCCCCGCAGATGGCATGCCCATATCGTGGAAGAGCTGCGAGACCAGGTTCGCAAGATGATGGTCAAAAAAATGTACGGCTGCCTGAGCATCGAGGAATTCGTCATGGGCCAGACCGACCGCCCCGCCAGGCGCAAGGCCTCGAAAAAGAAGTACTCCAAGCTCTACTAGAAGATCATAAGATACAGACGCCTGTCGCGTTTCCGGATTTGAGGTATTTACATGCCTCCTCATTCCCGTCATCGCAATGAACCTTCGAGGCTTTTCTCCACTCTTCGCAAAATTTCTCTTTCATGCCTTTATTCCCGGATTCATTGGCATGCTTGGCGGTAAGTTTGCAGGCCACGTAATCGCCCTTTGCGCAGTCGTCTTTCAGACCCGCATAGGCAGCTGCAAGCTGCGCGCGTTCAGGCTCGCCCAAGCGCTTGACTGCGGCGTCGGCCAGCAGACAGTTGGCATGATGGCCGGCTCGGCAGGCCCCGACCGCGTATTTGAATTGTTCGGCCGGGTTCTTTAACGTGGGTATAATTTGCTCAATTTTGTAGCAGCCGGTACCCGCACCGTCGGAGCACGCGGGCTGGTATTTTGGCGGCGAAAAACAGGTCGAGCGCAGCGCGCAAGCCGTTGCATAGGCTTGCAGCGCGCGGTCAAGTTCTCCAGTGCGCTGGAGAATCACGCCGAGCTCGCTACAGGCGGCCGGAACTTTTCCTGCGCAGCCGCGCGCCCAGGTCTTGATAGCAACTTCGGGAAATCCCTTGCTCATCTGCTCCTTTCCCAACTGAACACAGCCGCTTAACACCTGGCCACTACAGATAGGGAAGGCGACAGTTTCGCCGGATTTTGAGTCGGCGCTTGCTATGCTGCAAGCGAAGGCAAGCAATGGTGCCAGATATCGCATAGGTTTCTCAGCGGTCAGAGGAAAGAGGGTGAAGCGAGACACTAACGCCTGCGGCGCTTCGCGGGCGAACTTGAACGCTTGCGCGCGCGCGCGCGCGACCCGGTTCGCCCTCGCCCGAAAGCCACCGCATGCTGCATGATCAGTCGCGCGACGTTCAAGCCGGTCGCGGCCTCAATGCCCTCAAAGCCCGGCGAGGAATTCACTTCCACGATTTTGGGGCCGGTGAGCGATTCCAGCATGTCCACGCCCGCGACGGACAAGCCAACGGCCTTTGCAGCCTGGACGGCAAAGCGCTTGTACTGGTCTTTGAGCTCGATGGGCGCGCCCTCGCCACCCCTATGGATGTTCGACCGAAACTCGCCTTCTCGGGCTTGGCGCCGCATGCTGGCCACCACTTTATCGCCGATGACGAAGGCTCTGATGTCGCGGCCCGCGCTTTCGGAAATATACTGCTGCAGAATCACGTCCTGGCCCAGTCCCCACATCGTGTCGAGCACCGACTCACACGAAGTCGTGCTTTCGACGAGCATGACGCCCACGCCCTGAGTACCCTGAATCAGCTTCATCACGGCGGGAGTGCCTTGCACCTGACGCAGCGCCATTTTGGAGCCCCGACTACCACGCATCAGAACCGTGGTTGGCACTTCGTAACCTTTTTCGGCCAGCACTTGAAGACAACGCAGCTTGTCACGAGATTCGGCAATTCCTTTTGACCCATTCACGATCTTGACGCCCAGAGACTCGAACTGGCGGACTACCGCAAGACCGTAATCGGTAATCGAGGTACCGATGCGCGGAATAATGACATCGAGCTCGGGCACCGGCCTATCGTGGTAAATGACATTGCTGATGCCCCGGCCCACCACGATCTGACAATCCAGCGGGTCGAAAACTTCACACTGCACGCGCAAAGTCTTCGCCTCTTTAAGCAGACGTTGAATCGAATGGAGCTGCCGGTTGCGAGATAGAATTGCCACTTTCATGAAGTGAAGACATACTAAACTTCGGAATGACCAAGATGCAAGGAAGTATAATTGTAGGAGCATTTCTGGCGGCGGCGGGCTGTGCCTCGGTCGCCGGCTCAGCACCAGCTCAGGAGCAGCTGCCTAACCAACCCGTGCTCAGGTCGGAGGCGCCCCAGCAGCTCTGCTCAAAGTGGAAGCTGGGGCTGCACTCGCATCTTTCACACATCAGCGCAGCTCGCGACGGGCATCGAATCCTGATCGCGACCAGCGCCGGAAAAAAATCGGAAGGCGAGCTCAGGTTCGTCAACGGCAGTGGAAAAATATTGTGGTCGAAAAATCTCGATCAGCCGGTCAAGGCCCAGGCGATCTCGGCTGATGGCAACTTCCTGGCTGTAAACACCTACGACGGCAAACTACTGGCCCTCGACGGGCGCTCGGGAAAAAAACTCTGGGAGCACGAACATCTGGGGCGGCCCGTGGTTTTTTCCCGCACCCGGCGCGTGATATTGCTCAACGACGACGACTCCGAGCCGCGCACCGCTTTCACTTCCTACGACTTCAAGGGAAAGCTCCTGGCCACGGTGACCACCACCCATGAGCCACTGGACATGGACACGCCAGAGGACGAAAGCTACGTCGCGATCACCACCACCGACAAATCCGTCTTCGCCTACGAGCCGGCCGGCAAGCTGCTCTGGCACGGCAAGCTGCCGGGCGACGCCGTTTCGATCGAAACCACCGGTGGAAAAGATCCGCGCATTTATGTCATTTCGGTGCAGGCCAAGAGCAAGGTAGCTCAGGCCTTGACCGCGTTCGCGCCGGGCACTTCACAGGGCAGCGAGCTTGTCGCGCTATGGACCGTGGCTCTGGACCGCAAATACGAAGCCGTGCGCTCCTCGGGCGGTGCCCTTTTTCTCTACGGCAACACTCATGTGGGTCAGGCGCTCGCGGCGTACCACGCAGCCACCGGCGCCGAAATCTGGCGCCGATCGTATGCTATTCCCGCGAACTATTCGTCGCTCGTATTTTCGGCCGAAGCCGATAGAAACTCATTCATGACCGCCGCGCTCGACGAAGGCGTGCCCGCCGGCACGCTTCACGTCATGGCGGTGGACAAGACGGGTGCCGCACGCTGGGATGCCCCCATTAGCGCAAGCAGCGGATTATATTCCTACGCGTTTGCGGAAAACGCTCCGGCCCTGGTCATAGGCGCCGGCGAACCCGGCGACGGTCTGGTGGAATACTTCGATATCGCCGCGAAGTGCCAGAAGCGCTGAATCAGACGCCCGACGTGCCCGAGGAGTCGGACGTACCCGTTGGTGGCCGGCTGGCGTCGCGATGGTGGTGGTCCTTGAGGATTTCCTTGTGCTTGCGCATCTGCTTTTCCATTTTTTCCACGGCATCTTCAATGGACTGGTAAAGGTCTGCGGTCTTGGCCTGGGCAAAATAATCGATATGCAGGCCGTGCACGCGCACCTCGGCTACGTGAACGTCGGCTTCGAGAAAGCAGATCCACGTGCAGTCAACGGAATCGGTAATAAACTTCTTGAAACGCTCGCTCTTTTCGGTCACTTGCCGTTTCAAGGATTCCGTTGCGTCCATGTGCTTGAATGTCATGTGAATCTTCATAGCCATCCTCCTGATGTGATAAGGGGAAATTAAAAAATCTTTTTACGCTTTGACGAGGACAGGATGCCCAGCATATCGCGGTACTTCGCGACGGTACGCCGGGCAATATCGATGTTTTCAGCACGCAGAAGCTCGACGATGCGTTGATCGGAAAGCGGCCTGGTCGCGTCTTCTTTCGACACCATCTGCCGAATCTTTTCTTTCACCGCCTCGGAGGCCACGTCGGCGCCACCATCAGCCGACGAAATACTGCTGTTGAAAAAATATTTCAACTCAAAGATTCCGACCGGCGTGTGGACGAATTTATTGGTGGTCACACGGCTGACCGTCGACTCATGCATGCCGATGTCGGCCGCGACGTCTTTAAGAATCATGGGTTTTAGATAACCCACGCCCTTGTCGAAAAAGTCGCGCTGGTGCTTCACGATGCTTTCGGTGACCTTATAGATGGTCTTTTGCCGGTTGTGGATACTGCGAATCAGCCATACCGCCGAGCGCAGCTTGTCCTGGATGTATTCCTTGGTGACGTTACCGTCCTGCTTGGCGCTCTGCAAAACGTTCTTGTAGTAACTCGATACGCGCAGCTTCGGCATGCCGTCTTCGTTCAAGGTGATGACGAATTCGCCGCCTACCTTGTACACGTAGATATCCGGAGTGATGTACTGGGTGTTGTCGCTCGTCATGAACGAACGGCCCGGCTTGGGCTCGAATTCGAGAATTATCTTGGTGGCCACGATGACTTCATCCAACGATACGCCCAGGGCCCGAGCCACGTTCTGGTAGTTCTTGCGCTCCAGATCGGGCAAATGGGTCGAGATGATCTTCTCGACCAGCTCGTTTCTGGGAACCATGAACTCGGCTTGAATCTGCAGACATTCTTGAAGATTACGCGAGCAGACTCCGAGCGGGTCGAACTTCTGCATCAGCTTCAGGACTTCGTAAGCGTCTTCAGCCTGCATGTTGGCTTCGCGCGCGATATCCTCGACCGGCACGAGCAGATAACCATCGTCGCTCAGGTTGCCGATAATCAGCTCACCCAGCTTGCGCTCATCGTTCTGGAGCTGGCTCAGGTTGAGCTGCCAGAGCAGGTGGTCATTCATGGTCGTCGTCTTGGTCAGTATATTTTCGAAGCTCGGTAAATCTTCGGTATTCATGCGCACCGAGGGCAGCTGGGCGTTGTTGTTCACGTCTTCGACGTAAGCTTCCCAATCAAACTCTTCTTTGCCCTGCAGCAGCTTTTCTTGCTGGTCCTTGCGCACGGTGAACTCTTCACCGGTCGTGGTTTCACTGGCCGGCGCATCCACCGTGGGATCGCTCGAGGCCTGGCGCTCTGAGTTCTCCAGGCCTTCGGGATTATCCATCGTCTCGGCAACTTCCTCGAGCAACGGGTTTTCCATGAGTTCCTGATTGACCACGTCGGCAAGCTCAAGGCGGTTGAGCTGCAACAGCTTGATAGCCTGCTGCAGCTGCGGCGTCATGACGAGTTGCTGGCTGAGGCGTAATGATTGTTTGATCTCTAAAGCCATGGTGTGATGAATCCCTGTCTTTTCTAATTGGGCCTATTTTTAGAGCCGAAAGTTCTCGCCAAGATATGCTTCACGGGCCTTCACGCTCTGCGCAATGTGTTGAGGCGTGCCGCATTCAAGGATCATACCATCAGATAAAATATAGCCCAAATCACAAATGCCCAAAGTCTCACGAACGTTATGATCAGTGATCAAAATGCCTAGTCCGCGATTTTTTAATTTTCTAATGATTTCCTGAATATCAGCAACAGCCAACGGGTCTACTCCGGCAAAGGGCTCGTCGAGCAACAAAAATACAGGATTTAACGCAAGTGCTCTGGCTACCTCGACGCGTCGTCGCTCACCGCCGGACAGCGTAAAACCCTGCTGTCTTGCCACGTGGCGAATATTGAAATCCTCGAGCAGGTTCGAAAGGGCCTCGCGCCTTTGCGCACTCGTCATGGCCGTATTTTCAAGCACGGCGAGCAGGTTATCTTCAACCGTCATCTTGCGAAATACGCTCGGCTCCTGCGCGAGATAACCCACGCCGTTGCGTGCGCGCTGATGCATGGGCAGGTCGGTGATGTCGTCGCCATCAAGCAAAACCCGGCCGCCATCGGGCCGCACCAGGCCTACGACCATGT
>JACQAW010000200.1 GCA_016194725.1 Deltaproteobacteria bacterium | reverse complement strand
ATTACCTGGCCAAGCCCTTCGATTACAAGGAGCTGGTCGCCCGCATCAAGGTGCGGCTGCGGGAAAAGGCGACTTATCAGTCCGAGCCCAAGGTCCTGACGCACGGCGATTTGAAGCTGGTACTCGATACCCGCGACACCTTGTTTCAAGGCAAGCCGGTCGAGCTCACCCAAACCGAGTTTGATATCCTGCGCATGCTCATTCAGCGCATCGGTCAGGTAGTGCCTCGCGACCAGATTATCCAGGAAGTTTGGAAAACCGCCCAGGATACCGCCCAAAAGCGCACCATCGACGTACATATCCGTGCTCTGCGAAAAAAGATTCCGGCCCTTACCCGCCACATCATCTCGGTGTACGGAGTGGGCTACAAATACGAGCGCTGACAGCAGCCGTTATTTCGAGCCAGGCGCGCGGCCGTCAGTATTTACTTGTAAACGTTCTTCAAGGTTCGTGAAACGGTCTTCGGTCACGGTGAAGCTTACTTCTTTCTCCATGCCCAATAGCCCGTTTACCAGCTTGATCTTATAAGCACCCACCGGGATGCGTTTGCGCGACACCGGCGTGCTCCACTTTTCCTCGACTCCGTCTATCGTCACCACCGCTTCGGCGCTCGGCGTGGTCTTGATGCTCACGTAGCCGAATTTTGCCGGCTGCAGCACAACCTCTTTTGCGAACTCTTTTCTGGCGTCGACGTCAGTCGATTTGACCGTGATCGTTTCCTTGTGAGTCCGGAACCCATCGCGCTCCACGATAATTTCAGTAGGACGGTCGCTACCGATCGAAACGATACCAGTCGTATCGATCACGCTGCCGTTGACGCGTATCAGACTGCCGACTCCGGCAGGATTAACCACTATGCGCAGAGTAACCGGCACCGACGCGGCGGACGACTGCAGCTGGCTGGGCTGCCCGCCTGCATTGACTTCTGGGTCCAGAGCCATATCGATGCTCTGGCTCTCGCCTGCCTTGAGCGTCACTATCTTCAGCGCCTTCTTGAAACCATTCGAAGACACGCTGATCGTCAGCGCCTTATCGACTGGCAATCCGCTCAGCGTGGCTGGCAGCGCATCGCCCACCTTTTCTCCTTCGACCATGATGGTCGCCGCGGCCACGTTGCCACGAACGGTAAGCGTGCCGTTTCCGGTCGAGCTCACCTCACGGCCAGGTGGTTTTGTTCCAGCCACCGGAGCCTGCGGAGTCGTATAATAATAGTAACCGCCGGCCAGTGCCATTACGGCCAAAATCGCAACCATCGGCGAGCGGGTGGCCTCTTTTTGGGGTCCCCGTTTGCTCAGCCCCGTGCCATTGGTCCGGACTTTAAGCCCGGTCTGGGTTGCCGCCGAGGTCGATGCAGCCGCAGCTGCGGGTGCTGCTGCTTTTTCATAGGCGATTCGGGCGTCCACGTTGGCGGCCAGCGCGATGGTCGATTCCTCTTTGGTTGGCGGTGCCGGTGGCATGGCGGCAACCGGTGCTGCGGCTGCCGGAGCCGGTTTGGGCACCTCGGCAGGCGGTGGTGGCGCGGCCAGCAGCTGCTCGACCTTTTCATTGAGCTTCAAAAGCCGTTTACGGTCTTCCACGATCTCGTTCTTGAAAAGATCGCGCGCGTAGTAAGCCAGGTCGGCCGGGTTGAACTCCGGCGCAAACTGATAGAGAAATTTATGAAGTGCCCGTTGCAACTCCTCCGAGGTCTGGTAACGCTGATCGCGATTCTTGTGCAGCGACTTCATCACGATGGCGTCAAGTTCCTTGGGAACCTTGGGATTGAACAGGCTCGGCGGCTTTACGCTGTTCTGGCAGTTTTCGATCAGCTTCAGCACTCCGTAGTCGTTGTCGCTGGCGAAAAGCTTGCGTCCAGTCAGCAGCTCCCAAAGCACGATACCGAGCGCGAAAATGTCGCTGCGCCCATCGAGTACCTCACCCGAAATTTGCTCTGGCGACAGGTAGCTGGGCTTGCCCTTGATAACTCCGGCACGAGTGGACTCGTTATTGGTCACCGCTTTCGCGATACCGAAGTCGATGACCTTGACTGCACCATCGTAAGAAATCAGCAGATTCTGCGGGCTGATGTCGCGATGAACGATGTTCAGGCTTTTGCCCGAGAATTTGTCCTTGTAGCCATGCGCGTAGCCCATGCCGTGCGCCGACTGCTCCATGATGAAAACCGAAACTTCGACCGGAAACGCCTGTTTGAGCTCGGCAAAGCGAGTCATGAACTGGCGCAGGTTTTTACCATCCACGATTTCCATGGCAATGTAGAGCATGCCATTTTCTTCGCCGTAGTCGTAAAGCTGCACGATGTTCGGATGAGTGAAACCGCTGGTGGTCTTGATCTCGCTCTTGAACATGTCGACAAATTCCTTATTTTCGGAATAGTTGCCGATGATGCGCTTGATCGCGAGCAGACGGCCGCCGCCGTCCAACGTGGCCATGCGGGCGCGGTAAATCTCGGCCATACCGCCCTGAGCGATCATGTCGAGTAGGAAATATTTGCCGAATTTCTTCAGCCCTTCCGCTGCCATTCCACCATTTCCCTAAAAGTTTCACGCCAGATGCGTGGGTGAAGGCTCGCAGATTCAAATGGGACGCGAGCTTCCATCTGTAACTTCATCGGAATGAAGCTGAAAACCTGTGAGGAAATAATCAATACGTAGCGGAATAAAATAACCAGAACGGCGCGCGGCTCAAACCCCGAAAACTACCAGGCACGCCAAGATCGAAAAACCGAATATGGATACTAACATGTCCTAACTCCTATTAACCGTCCGGACACGGGATAGAGCAAGGCATGTGCCAGCTAGGTCCCCCCTTCAAGAAGGCCTGAAAACTGTCCAAGAGATAGTCAGAAACGTCCAGCAGGCCGCCTTTAGCCTATTGGTCCATCCGTTTGGCCTTAACGATCAGCAGCTCGCCCAGCTGCGGTAGGGCTTTGACCAGGGGCTGCAGCAGGCGGTATCGCAGCGTCTGCTTCATTATTGCGGGCACGCCAACGACTTCCTGAACCTTGAAACCCGTATGTGCGCAGAGCTCTTGAATCTTTTGGATATTAAAAACCCGAATGCGGCCCCCACAGTAGTCGTCCGGAAAGGCTCCCAGGAGCTCCAGATAGCCGCCGGTAAGCACGTTGATTCGATTTGAAAACGAATTCAGGTTAGGGGTGGAAAAGATCAGGATTCCGCCGGGCTTAAGTACGCGATTGCACTCTTCAAGCAGGAACTTGGTATCGTACAGATGCTCAACGATTTCACCAGCGTTGACTGCATCAAAAAAACCGTCCTCGAACGGAATGCCGTCGTTAAGATCGAATATTTTCACGCGGATACCGCGCTTTTCAGCCACAGCAGCGGCAGCCGCATTCAGCTCAACGCCAAAAACTTCGTTGTTTTGGTCTTTGATGAGCTTTGAGATTTGGCCGCCCAGGCAACCCAAATCAAGGACGCGCTTGCCGCGCCCGATTTCCTTGAG
>JACQAW010000199.1 GCA_016194725.1 Deltaproteobacteria bacterium | reverse complement strand
CCCATGGCCGTCGCCGCTACGTGCACGATGCCGTTGGCATCGATGGCGAAGGTAACTTCAATCTGAGGCATGCCGCGAGGAGCCGGTGGAATTCCAACAAGATCAAAACGGCCCAGGCTCTTGTTGTATTCCGCGAAATCGCGCTCTCCTTGAAGACAGTGAATCGTGACCGCGGTCTGGCTATCGGCCGCAGTCGAGAACACCTGGCTTTTTTTGCACGGAATGGTCGTGTTCTTCTCGATAAGCTTCGTAAACACGCCACCGAGCGTTTCGATGCCGAGCGAAAGAGGCGTGACGTCGAGCAGGAGCACGTCTTTCACCTCACCCTGCAGTACGGCGCCCTGAATGGCCGCGCCCAGCGCCACCACTTCGTCAGGGTTTACGCCCTTGTGCGGCTCTTTGCCGAAAATCTGCTTCACCTTTTCCTGAACCTTCGGCATGCGGGTCATGCCACCTACCAGGATGACTTCATTGATCTGGGCTTTGGTGTGACCCGAATCCTTGATGCAGGTTTCGCAGGGAGCAACCATCTTTTCGATCAGATCGGCCACGAGGGCTTCCAGCTTCGCGCGGGTCAGCTTCACATTGAGATGCTTGGGGCCGGTCTGATCTGCCGTGATGAACGGCAGATTGATATCGGTCTCCATCGAGTTCGAAAGCTCGTGTTTGGCTTTCTCAGCGGCTTCTTTCAGGCGCTGCAGGGCCATCTTGTCTTTGCGCAGATCGATGCTGTTGGACTTCTGAAAGTCTTCAGCCAGGAAGTCGATGACACGCTGGTCGAAGTTGCCGCCGCCCAGAAAGGTGTCGCCGTTGGTGGCCTTCACTTCGAAAACGCCATCGCCGATTTCGAGAATCGAGATGTCGAAAGTACCGCCGCCAAGGTCGAATACAGCGACGACTTCGTTTTTCTTCTTATCAAGGCCGTAGGCGAGCGCTGCGGCGGTCGGTTCGTTAACGATGCGTTTCACGTCCAGGCCGGCAATGCGTCCGGCGTCTTTGGTCGCCTGGCGTTGAGCGTCGTTGAAGTAGGCGGGAACGGTGACAACGGCTTCCTTCACTTCTTCGCCAAGGTAGTCTTCGGCGGTCTTCTTCATCTTGCCCAAAACGAGCGCCGAGATTTCTTGCGGCGAATATTCGCGATCGCCAACCTTGATCCAGGCGTCGCCGTTTTTTGCTTCGAAAATCTTGAAAGGCGCTACCTTGATGAACTCCTGTACTTCTTTCGAGTTGAATTTACGGCCGATGAGGCGCTTTGCTTCGTAAAGAGTCTTGTCGGGGTTCGTGATCGACTGGCGTTTTGCCACTTGACCAACGAGCTTTTCGCCGCTGTCGCTGAAGCCGACGATCGAGGGCGTGGTGTTCGCGCCTTCGGAGTTCGGAATTACCTTGGGGTCGCCACCTTCAACGATCGCGATACAAGAGTTCGTCGTGCCTAAATCGATTCCAATCACCTTTGCCATAACAGTTCTCCTTATTTAGTAGCGACTACGACGCGGGCAGGTCTTAAAAGCCTGCCGTGCAGCGTGTAGCCTTTTTGATGTTCACGAATCACGGTCCCGTCTTCCTGGCTGTTGGTGCCTTTTTCCTGGCTCACAGCTTCTTGCAGTTCGGGATCAAATTTCTGGCCCAATGAAGTTACCGGCGTTACGCCGAACTTGCCCAAGGTGTCTTTGAGCTGTTGGTTCACCATCTTTATGCCTGACACCAGCGCATCCACTTTTTCGGTATGCTCCAGAGCCCGGTCAAGATTATCGGCTACTTGAAGAATCTCTCTCGAAAGACTCTCATGTCCGAATTTCAAAAGATCCGAGCGTTCCTTGATCGCGCGCTTTTTATAATTTTCAAAATCAGCGTATAGGTACAGATATTTGTTCTGCTGGTCTTTGAGCTGGGTTTTCAGGACCTCGAGCTCGGACGGAGCAGCAGCCTGGTCACCCGACTCAGATCCACCGGTCGTTTCAGCTGTTTCCAAGTTTTTCTCTGTCTCTGACATTATAAGGTCCTTTCGCGTCCCATCTTAATATGGGTGCAGCGGGTGATTTGTCAAAAAAATGCAGGTAACTAAGAGAGATTGTTCAATATTTGATCGCTTAAAAAGAAGCCATCGGCGGTTAATTTGAGGCTATCCCCGACCGTGCAAAGCCCCTTGGTTTGCCACAAATCAATCCAGGTTTTCTGCTCCGCGTAGAGATCGCGGTGAAACCGGGCCCGGTATTCCTGAAAGTTGACTCCTGCCGATCGGCGCAGGCGCAGCATCAGGTATTCAAGACGCTCCTGCTCGAGAGTCAGTGTTTCGGTCCATTCTACCGGAGCGGTTCCCTGCTCAATCAGATCGCAGTATTTACCAAGGCTTGCCCAGTTCTTCGTCCGGATACGCCGGATTGGACAATAGGAATGGGCGCTTGGGCCGATACCCAGATAGCCGCCGCCCAGCCAGTAATTTTCGTTGTGAAGGGCCCGGGCGCCCTTACGGGCGAAATTCGAGATTTCATACTGGTCGAAACCGAAGTTTTTCAGAACGGCGCTTACGCTCCTTAGATGCGCCAGCTGCTCGTCTTCGCACGGCAGCTGGTCGAATTTCGGATTGGAAGGCTTGAGCGTCAGAAGATACGCCGAAATATGCTGGATGTGCGGAAAGCGGCTGAGCAGCTCGTTGAGCTCGCTTTCGATCATGACAACGGTTTGTCCTGGCACCCCTACAATATAGTCCGTATTGACTCGCTCAAAACCCGCCTGGAAAAGAGTTTCGAGGGCTTCAAAAACTTCCGATTTGGTGTGAACCCGACCGAGCCACGCCAGCCGGTCATCGTTCAGGGCCTGCGTTCCCATACTGATGCGGTTAATGCCGGCAGACCGCCAGGCGTGTGCGGCATTCAGATCTATGCTTGAGGGATTGGCTTCCATCGTGATTTCGGTGTCCGGCGCGTGGCCCAGCTTGTCCATTAGCGATCGAATCACGTCGACGGGTACCAGCGAGGGAGTTCCGCCGCCCAGAAAAATAGTCTTTAAACTCGTAGACAGCTGACTTCGGAAAAACGTCAGCTCGCTGTCGATAGCCGAGTAGATTCGTGCCCGCTCGGCAGATTTGATCTGTGCCGCGGGCAGCGAAAAGAAATCGCAATAGTGGCACTTTGCTTCGCAGAACGGAAAGTGCACGTAGATGCTGCTGACTGGCTCTGGTTTGCCGGTTAATTCATTCATTGTGTCGTTGTACTCAGGGGAAAACCCGCTATTCTCATAGCATGATTTACGAAAAGACGCTTCCTAACGGATTCGAGCTTGTTGTCAGGCCCACTAACTCTCCAGTTGCCGCGCTGCAAGTCTGGGTGGACGTTGGCAGCATCGACGAAAAGCCTCTCGAGGCGGGCTACTGCCATTTCCTCGAGCACATGCTTTTCAAGGGCACTGGAAAGCGGACGACCAGCGAAATCGCAGGTTCTGTTGAAGGCGCTGGCGGAGAGATGAATGCCTTTACCTCATTCGAATACACCGTTTATCACATTACGCTCTCGAATCAGCGCTGGGAGCTTGCCAACGACATACTGGCAGACATGGTGCTGGGAAGCACCTTTGAGCCAGGTGAATTCAATCCCGAAAAGGAAGTCATTCTCGAAGAGATCCGTCGAGGCGAAGATTCACCCGATCGCCAGTTGTACCGGGGCGCCTACAAGATGCTTTATGGCAACGGCGGTTACGGCAAGCCCGTCATTGGTTTTCCCACGACCGTGAAAAACTGTTCGGCCGCGGGGCTAAAGCAGTTCTGGCGTCGCTGGTACGTGCCAAATCTCATGACTCTCGTGGTATGTGGCGACGTCGATCCGGCCGCGATCGAGCAGCGTGTAACCAAAACCTGGGGCAAAGCCCGAGGCAAAGCGGTACGGCCGCGGCGACGCGACCTGGGCTTTGACCAGCGGGTCACCATGCCCAAGTCGCGCACGGCCGCACGGCCTTTTCCTGTGAACGCCATTCGCTGGGTCGGCTCGCTGCCGGGGTGCACATTGCGCGACGATGCGCTGCCGGCCCTGGATGTCTCAAGCATGGTACTGGGGCAGGGTGAGTCGTCACGCCTTTACAAGCGACTGTTTCGTGAATAGCAGCTTGTTACTTCTATTGGCGCCGGAGTGTGGGCGCCCGCCGGTACTGGCATGTATAGCTTTGATGTCGAAACTCCAGTCGAAAAAGCAGGGTCTTTTCGAAAATCCCTGTGGGACGAAGTGCGGCGTTTTTGTGACGAAGGCCCAACCGAAGCCGAAATTGAGCGTGCCAAGGTTGCCATCGAAAGTGAGCGTGTTTATGGCTCGCAGTCGATGGATGGTTTGTCGAACCGGTTGGGATTCCTGAAAACGACGTTGGGCAATACCCGTTTTGATCTCGAGTACATGGTGCAGGCGCGTGAGCTGACGACGGAAGACGTTCGCGATGCTTCACGGCAATTTTTGAATCTGGAATCCATTCGAGAGTTCGCTTTGCTTCCCAAGTCGTTCGAGCAAAAGACGTTTTGGGACAGCGCCACGGCGCCAGCGCCTCAATCGAAAAAACGCGTGACCCGGACGGTAGTCGATCGCGAACAGGTATCGTTGCCCAACGGCATCGAACTCGTGCTTTACCCGCGTCAGGATGTGCCCGTCGTGAGCATGCAGGCCTGCGCTTTCGGCGGCCTGCGCATCGAAGACCACGATTCGGCAGGCATTGGAAATTTGCTCGCGGACACCTGGGAAAAGGGCCCGAGCGGCTGGACCGCGAGCAAATTTTCGGAATATCTCGACGCGCGCGGTGCGCGCATCGACGCGTTTTCGGGCCGCAACAGTCTTGGACTCGGCTGTACCTCGCTGACCCGGTATCTTGACGACATCGCGCCACTTTACGCTGAAACGCTTTGTAACCCGGCTTTACACTCCGAAGAGTTTCGGCGCGCCCAGACGGTCGCGCTCGAGGACATCCGTACCCTTGAGGATGATTTGGGCAGGCTCGTAGGAAGGTTGTTTTGCGAAAACCTGTTTGAAGGGCATCCGTATTCGCAGGCCATTATCGGATCGAAAGACTCCGTGGAAAAGCTGACAGCCGCGAAGCTCGGCACTCATTATGACTCCCTGGTGCGGGGGGCGCCACTGGTGATTGCGGTAAGCGGCAAGTTCAATCCCGCGCGGATCATTTCGCTCTTTGAAAAAATAAAAAGACCGACATCTCTGCGTGCCACGCTGGCGGAACTGCCGGCCAGCCCGCCCAAGGCGCCACGCATAGTTGAAGTGAAGAAGAACCGCGAGCAAAGCCATATTATCGTCGGATTTCAGGGTACGCGCGTAACCGATCGCGAACGTTATGATCTCAAAATGCTGCTCACGGTTCTTGGTGGGCAAAGTGGCAGGCTCTTCACCGAGCTGCGCGACAAGCAAGGGCTGTGCTACACGGTTGCGCCGATTTCGTTTGAAGGAATCGAGCCTGGGTATGTGGGCGTGTATATGGGTTGCGATCCCGGCAAACGCACTCAGGCGCTAGTGGGAATTCAAAAGGAACTCGAGCGTATTGCCTCGAAGCCAGTGTCTGCTACCGAGCTGAAACGCGCCAAGGAGTTCATTCTCGGGCGCCATCACATGGATATGCAGCTGAATTCGGCGATCGCCAACAGCTCGGCTTTCAGCACCTTATACGGCTTGGGTTTCGACGAGCACCTCAAACTTGGCGAGAACTTGCGGCGGGTCAGTCCGCTTACCTTGCAAAAACTCGCGTCGAAGATTTTTCATACGTCATCGGTTACCGCTCTGGTAATCTGAGAGTACGAATGGTTGATCAGTTTCTGAACTCCTTTATCGGCATGTTTGTCGCGATGGATATCATTGGCGTCTTGCCCATGTACCTGGGCATGACTCAAGGGTTGCCACCCAAGCCGCGAAGGCGTCTCGTAAATTTGTCAGTAATCGTCGCGGCTGTTGTGGCGGCGCTTTTTGCCCTGATTGGAAAAGGGATCTTCAAATTTCTCGGCATTGCGATATACGACTTCAAAGTCGGCGGCGGCATCGTGTTGCTGGTAATGGCAATTCTGGACCTGATCAAAGGCAGGGGAGCCGAAGAGCATTCTGCGTCGACCGGAGTCGTACCGCTTGGCGTTCCGCTCATTACGGGTCCCGGCCTCATTGCCACCGTAATGCTGCAGGTCGGTATTTATGGGAACGCAATAGTTCTGGTGAGCATGTTTGCGAACTTTGTTTTTGCGTGGGCCGCATTGCGTAAAAGCGCTCTGATTACTCGAGTCATTGGTGTCGAGGGCACTGATATTATTTCGAAAATTGCTGCTCTTTTGATGACCGCAATTGCCTTTGCAATGATTCGAACTGGCATCTTTGAGGCCATTCGTACCAGTCATTATTGATTAATTCAGTCTGATGCTTAAAATAGACCATAGGTATCAATTACCTAGTGGGCCGTCTTGTATTGGTCAAAACTTTGCTAAAATAAGGGGTGGGGGTACACGATTTGGGTAAACGCGCAGCAACAAAAAAACAAAGCAAGCTGGTAACGGAGCCGACCGTTTTCTTTAGGGAAGAGGTAACCAAAGCCCTTGTAAACCAGAAAGTAACCGTAGATCCCAATACGGAGTTTTATCTCGTAGACCTTCTTATGCGTTTTATGTCCACCGACAATCTTTTTGCCTCTGATGAAAAAGGCGGAAAACGCGAAGAGGTCCTGGCTTTACTCATGGGAGAAGCATTGGCGACGACCGACGTGTCCGTAAAGCAGCGCAGCCTGCGCCGGCTTGGCGACATTTCTCTCTATACGGCGGGATTTTTTCAGGACAGTCTTGCGCGTAAGGTGGTCGACGTGGACTACTATATCGGAATGGGACGCAGCGCCTATGGCAGTCTGGCCACTACGGGGCTGGACCTCTTCTTCCAAAAAGTATTCATGGATCTGTCGCAGCATTTTCACCGCTTTGTCGATGTGCTATGCGAAGTCAGTGAGTCTTCGGGCACCAAAGACCCGAAAAACATTCTGCGGCTCTATGAGCTTTGGCTCAAGACCCGAAGCGAGAGGGCGGAAAAGACTCTCAAAGAGGCCGGCATAATTCCCAACAAGCTCGTTAAGCCAGACTGGCAGTAGCAACTGGGACGCGGTTATTCGATGTGCATGTCGACAATGTCATCGCCCTGATGAAGGCGATCCAAAACGTCTTTGCCGTCCGTTTTTTCCCCGAAATCAGACATCTGGCCGATGACCGTGTAGGTGTTGTCGAGATGCGGGAAAACACTCATCGTGAAATAAAATTGACTATCCGCACTATCAGGGTCGCTCGTTCGTGCCATTGCTACGGTGCCGCGTACGTGCCGGCGGGAGTTGAACTCAGCCTTTAACTTCTGGCCGGTTCCACCGTTGCATGAGGTAGCGTCGCTTTTGCTTTTGCAATTATGATCGCCTACCTGAGCGATAAATCCCGGAACCACACGATGAAACGTCAAACCATTATAAAACTTCTGCTGCACCAGCTCCACAAATCGCTTTACGGTATTCGGAGCGTCTTTCGCATAAAGCCGGAACTTTACTGTTCCGCGAGTGGTCTTTACGACAACCACTGCTTTGCTTAGCCCCGAGGCATCAACCGACAAATCGGCGACGCCCGCGGGTTGTATAGCCGAGGCCCCACTTGGAAAACCGGCGGCAGTGGCTGCAGACGGCGCTACGGCAGGTTCGGGAGTGCCTGAGCTTGCCGCGGCGGGCGCTGTTTTAGCGACGGCGGCCGAATCGTCCTGGGGCTTCGATTCTTTAGTGCAGCCGCTTAGAATTGCCAGTAGTAGTAACGCAAGAAGAACGAGCTTCATTGACAACTCCTTTAGGGCCAAATAATTGCAGTACGGTGGAGAAAAATCAAATGACATTTTGGGACCATATTGACGAGTTGCGGTCCCGGGTCGTGCGGTGCCTCTGGATTTTCTTTTGCGGCTTCCTCGTCTCTTACTATTTCAGCGATCACCTGCTTGGGTTTCTTCGCCAGCCGCTGTTCGATCATCTGCCGCTCGAAAAGCGGCATCTTTACTATACCGGACTTTTCGAGAATTTTTTTGTTCATTTGCGGGTGGCGAGCTATGCATCGCTGGTTTTTCTGTCGCCCGTGTATTTTTTCGTGCTTTGGGGCTTTGTTGCGCCCGGCCTGCACCCTCATGAGCGAAACAAGGTTCTGCCCTTTGCCGTCGCAGGCAGCCTTTTTTTTCTGATCGGCTCTTCGTTTGCCTATTTCGTCCTGTTTCCGGCAGGAGTGAAATATTTCCTTTCCTATGGCACTCCGGCCGAAGAAGCGTGGCTGACTCTCGAAAATTACGTTTCGCTCGTGCTCAAGATTCTGGCTGGTTTTGGCGCTGCGTTCGAGCTTCCGGTGGTCATCGTGCTGCTTGCGAAAATAGGGCTGGTGACGCCGGAAAAGCTGATTGCCCACCGCAAAACCGCGATTATTGCCATCACGATGGTTTCAGCGCTTATCGCGCCGCCTGACGCGATTTCGATGCTCATGCTCATGATACCGCTCTATCTGCTCTTCGAGGGTTCTGTGGTCGTGGTACGCATGATCCATAAAAGGCGTCCGGATCCAGTGAATCCTAATTAGTACTAAATAATACTTGCGTGCCCCTCCGCTCGCTGCTATAACCGTCTTATTGAACTGCTTTGGAGGCCCTGAATGAACATTCTGTTAACCGTCGAAGAACTTGCCAAATACTTGAAGATCAAGCCTGACACGATCTACAAGAAAGTGCGCAAGGGTGAACTGCCCGCCATCAAGCTGGGCAAGCTCGTTCGTTTCCCGAAAGAGCTGATCGACCAGTGGATCATCGAGCAGGCAATGAAGACGATGAAAGACATGAAGGCTGCCCGCGATATCGTCGAGCACAGCATCGAAGACGCTGTTTCAGAAGTGAGAAAAACCGCGAAAGCCGCCTCGAAAGTTATGGGCGAAGTTCCCGAAGTCATCGAAGACGTCAAGAACGCGCCGCTCAAAAAGAAACAGGAAACCCTGACCAAGGGCCTGAAGACCCTTTGGAACGATTTTAACGGAATGACTCGCGCTCCTCGCGCTCGTGCGAAGAAATCCGCGAAGAAAGCTCGTAAGACGAACGGTAAGGCTGGCGCAGTTCGCGTTGCCTCCGCTCCCGCGCATCACGCGGCAAACTGATTCTCAGATTGCAGTCGGTTATCAGTTTACTGATAGCCGCTGCCGGTGGCCGGTTCGCAAGTATCTATAGTCCCCTCCACTCAAACGCCCTTGCGAGCCGGCCCATTTTTTTATCCCCACCCCTTCGACGCTCTTAGTTAAGTTCTGTTGCAAATTACCTCAAAGTATTTTAGTGCTATGCGCCACACCGGATTGAGTTTGAACATAAGAGGTAATGCGATGTTTGATAAAGTTAGTAATTCCGTGACTGTAGCTGCTCTCAGCTTGATGGCAACGCTTTGCATGGGCGTGGATTCGTGTTCCGAACCAAAGGAATATTGCAAATTCTACGACGCAAAAGCCGATCAGACGGAATGTACGACTTATTGCGATAAAAACAAAGACTTCGCGGGCGACAAAGATCGCGAAAATCTTGTTCGCTCATGCCAGCTTGGCCAACTGGGGTATATTTCCAGCGTGCATCTGAGTGTCGCCGAGGCCTTGCTGGGCTGCGACCGCAAGTTTAAGGACAACACCGGTGCCGCTATCGCTTGCCGTGCGGGCGTGACGGCTGAAGAGTTGCGGGCTTCCAAGACTCCTCACCGCAGTGCAGGAACCTCCAATGACCGTGAGACGGGCAACGGCAAGTAAAAATGCTCCGGTAGTACTCTGCAAGCGGGTTTGACCATTCCAAACAGCCCTGCTATAGCTTCAGCACTTCAAAAATAGAAGTACCCGGGGCCTACCCCGGACCTTGCTCTCAGGCATTGTGCACTGAGGGCTCACTGTTTTGTAGGTGAAACCATAAGGAGCCATTCATGATCGGTTACGAGACTACCTATATTCTCCGTCCAGATGTGACTGAGGACGGACAAAAGACATTCTTAGAGAAGCTTAAAGGCATTATCGCGGCTCACCAGGGCCAGGTAGTCGCGCTGGAAGACTGGGGCAAGCGCCGTCTTTCATATCCTATTCAAAAGGAAAACCGCGGCTATTACACTTACATTCTTTACACGGGCAACAACTCGCTCGTGGCTGAACTCGAGCGCAACCTGCGCATCAACGAGCAAGTTTTACGCTTTCTGAGCGTGAAGCTCGAAGCCGACTTCGATCCAGCAACTTTCAAACGTAAACCTACTCCAAACGTGGCACCTTCGATTCCAGCGGCTTCGCCGGTTACCGCGATCAATCAGGACGTAGCAAAAGAGGTGTCACATGGCTGAGCATGATTACAGAGACGATCGTGATGATCGTGGCGGACGTGGCGACCGCGACCGTGGTGACCGCGACCGTGGTGGAGATGATGACGGCGAAGGCAAGGGCGGCCGCCGCTCGTTCCATCGCAAGAAAGTCTGCCGTTTCTGCGCCGACAACGAATATCTGATGGACTATAAAGATGCCCGCCAGATGCAATCGTTCGTCATGGAGCTTGGCAAGATCGTTCCACGCCGAATTTCGGGAACCTGCGCATTCCATCAGCGTAAGCTTACGGTTGCTATCAAGCGCGCTCGTAACCTGGCGCTTGTGGGGTTCATCAGCTCGGGTCCGCAGGACAGCTATTCGTCGAGATAAGCCAAAGGCATTTTCATGGACGGAAACGTGAGCACCTTGAATACCGTGAATCCCATAAATCCGATGTTGAATACATCCAACGCCGTTAGCCGGGGCAGAGCACTGTTCAGACTTGCGGTCGCAGTCCCTTTCTTTTTGGGGGCGGCATTATACCTGAGCGTCATTTTTGCGGCGTTTTCGGCATTGCCTTTGGTGTATTCGCATCTGCGTTTCGGGCGTGTGGTGGGCATTCTGTGCTCGATCACGAACATGGCATTGGTGTTCGCCGTTTCCGGTCGCATGAATGCCGCGGTTTTCTTCGTGCTGGCAGTGGTGCTGGCGGCGTCGATCGCGGAATGCATCAAGCTCAAGCTCAAGCTCGAGTGGAACGTGCTTTTCTCGGTAGGCGTAATGCTGGTTGTTTCGGCTCTTTTGCTTCTTAGCTATTCACACCGATTCCACATCAACCCACTTCAGAAGCTCGATGCCGAAGTGGGCGCGATCGTGGACCAGGTGGCGAACAACGTTGAGAAGTATAAGGCTTCGGCGACCATCTCGAGCCAGGATCTGGACAAGTTCCTGGTTGATCCCGAGATGACCAAACGTAATATCCTGTACGAGCTTCCAAGCTTCGTCACAATCTTTCTGCTCACCATTGCTGTCGGGAATCTGCTGCTGTTGCTTCGACTCAATTTGCAGGGGGCGCGTGACTCACAACGCCTGGAGCCCGACTTCTTCAAGAACTGGAAAGCGCCAGACCATATGGTCTGGCCCACTCTGATTGCCGGGTTTTGCCTGGTGGTGGAGCTGCCGATTCTTTCAGATGTCGCCCTAAACGTCTTTAAGGTTTTGCTGGCTATCTACGCCCTTCAGGGCCTGGCCATCAGCAATTACCTGTTTGACCTGTGGGGAGTTAAAGGATTTCTGCGGTTGCTTGGCTACGTGCTGGCCGTAGTACTGCTGTTTCCACTTTTGGTTAGCCTGGGATTCTTCGACTTGTGGTTTGATTTCAGGGAAAAATTTAAAATATAGAGAGAGGTAAGTCATGAAAGTAATTCTGCGAGAAAACGTGGAAAATTTGGGTAAGACCGGCGACATCGTCAAGGTGTCGGATGGTTACGCCCGCAACTATCTGCTGCCGCGCAATTTGGTATTCCTGGCGGACGAGCAGAACGTGGCGGCTATTGAGCACCACAAGAAAGCTTTGGCCAAGAAGCGCGACCGTGAAACTTCGGAAGCAAAAGAAATTGCCAAGAAGATTGAACAGTTTTCGGTCACCATCGCCCGCAAGGTCGGTGAGAACGAGAAGCTCTTCGGTTCGGTTACTTCGGGCGACATCGCTGAAGCGCTGGCCAAGGGCGGCTACAAGGTTGACCGTCGCCAGATTCAGCTGGGCGACCCGATCAAGCAGCTCGGTGTAGTCACGGTTCCCGTGAAGCTCACCACTGACGTAGTGGCCCAGGTAAAAGTCTGGGTTGTTCAGGAAAATTAAGGGTTCGTTTTCTGGAAAAAGGCGGAGCCGATGGGGATTTGCTTCGCCTTTTTTTTCCGTGATTTGATAAGCTAGGATTCGACGCGAATTCCGGGGGGATGGTTGGCAGATTCCACACAGATGGCTGTAGATAGCCGTCATATACCGCCGCATAGCCTCGAAGCCGAGCGTTCGGTTCTTGGAGCGCTGCTGCTCGATTCCAACGCTTACAGTAAACTATCCGATATCGGCCTTGAAGTGGTCGACTTCTATCGCGAAGCTCATGCGAAAATTTTCGAGGCGGTTCAGGATCTGGTTTCCCGCGCTGAGCCCGTGGACCTGATCACCCTGACCACCTCGCTCAAAAACCGAAACACCTACGAGCAGGTTGGCGGCTCGTCGTACCTGTCGGGCCTTTTCGAGGATTCCTACAGCAGTGCCCATATCGTTCACTATTCGAAGATCGTCAAAGAGAAGGCCATTTTGCGCCGGATGATTTCAACTGCGCATGAGCTCGTGGACAAGGCTCATGGTGGCGTGGAAAACATCGAGGAGTACCTGGATCTTGCCGAAAAGGCGATTTTCGAGGTTACCGACTCCAAGCTTCGTCAAAGCTTTGCTTCGATCAAACAAATTCTGGTCGAAAACATTACGATGCTCGAGTCGCTCTCGAGCAATAAGACGAATATTACCGGTTTGCCGACCGGCTATCGCGATCTGGATGAAAAAACGTCGGGACTGCATCCTGGCAACCTGATCATCATCGCCGGCCGCCCCGCCATGGGTAAGACCTCGTTTGTCCTTAATATCGCCGAGCGCGCGGCTCTAAGGCACAAGGCAAGCGTAGCGGTTTTTTCGCTCGAAATGGCCAAAGAAGAGTTGGGAATGCGCCTGCTATCGGGCGTAGCGAAAATCGACGCTTCTCGCCTGAAAACTGGCCGGCTTGGCGACCATGACTGGAAGAACCTGACCCGAGCCGCGGGACAGCTGAGCTCGTCGAAACTTTTTATCGACGATACGCCAGCCCTTACCGTGCTCGAGATGCGTTCGCGTTGCCGCCGCCTGGTTTCTGACCATGGCCTGAACCTGATTATTGTCGATTATCTTCAGCTCATGCGTGGGAACTCCAAGGGCATGAAGGGCCAGGATAGCCGCGAGCGCGAAATTTCTGAAATTTCCCGTTCGCTCAAGGCGCTGGCCAAAGAGCTGCGCGTGCCGGTAATCGCGCTTTCACAGCTGAATCGCGGCGTGGAAAGCCGGCCGGATAAGCGCCCCATGCTGAGTGACCTGCGAGAATCCGGAGCTATCGAGCAGGACGCCGATATCGTGGCCTTTGTTTACCGGGATGAGGTCTACAATAAAGAGACCGAAGATCCAGGTGTCGCCGAAATCATCATGGCCAAGCATCGTGCCGGCAGCACGGGTACGGTTCGATTGAAATGGCAGGCGGAATACACGGCGTTCGATGACCTTGAAGAGGGATATCGCATGCCTACAGGCATGGGTGCGGGCGCGGAGTCTTATCAGGGCAGCAAAGGCGGCTCGAGCCTGCCAGAGGCTTTTCCTCCGGCAGGGCCGATGGGCGGAAAAAAAGGCGGCTTGGATTTGCCGGATTTTTAGGCGTTGGCGTCCGCGCCGTCGTCTTTGTTTTTTTTCTGCGCCTTGCGGGCAGCCTTGGTGACCTGGCTGATCTGAGTGCGAAGCTCGGAAGCAAGTTCTTCGACCTTTTTCTCGAGTTCACGAACTTCGCTGCGAGTGGCAAGGCCAAGTTTTTTGAGGCTCGAAACGATTTTTTCGTTGGTCAGCTTGTGAGCGACATCACGAGCGGGAATTTGGTGGATGATCGAACGAGCGCGCGCCAGGCCCTCTTTTTGTAGAGCATCAAGGACCTTAACGGAATCCTTTGCTTGCGCGACGATCTTGTCCATTTTTTCTTTGGTTTTTTTGAAGTTAATTTTTTGGGACATTGCAGGGCTCCTGTTTCCGGTGTTTGAGGAAATCTTTTATATCATAGAATCAAGTTCCTCAATATCCGAATTCCTACCGCTATCACTGCAAAGGCAAGGATTG
>JACQAW010000198.1 GCA_016194725.1 Deltaproteobacteria bacterium | reverse complement strand
TTGAGCTTGCCGCCCACGAACCACTCCACGAACGGCGGCTTGTTCTTCAACGTCGTCGTGAAGTCCTGGTCCCAGGTCAGGGTTTCGCGCGCGCGCGCGGCCCAAAAACCTTCGTAGTCCTTGCGGGACTCCTCACGCAGCCGCTCGAGCTCCGCTTTTTTTATGCGAGCCTGCGCCACAAAATCCACGCTCGGTTCAAAAAGCCGGGTTTCGGTCAAAAGACTTTTGATGTCAGTCACGACGCAGATCCACCGCCATCGCCGCCGCTATTGCCGCCGCCACCCGAGCTATCGCCCCGGTTGCCGCCAGAGTTGGACGTACTGAGCGGTACGACCGTAACGGGGCCCCCGCCAAAAGCTGGAGCTCCACCTGCCCGCGGTTCTGGTCCTTCACCTGGTCCGAAACGCCGCCTGCGACGTCCGCCGCGACGCCCCCGACGACGTTTACGTATGCCGTCAGGATGGGCAGCATCGCCCGAAGAATGTCCCGCTGCATTCATATCGCCGCCGGCATTTTCCGGCACATCGCGCGAGTTGTCGTAATCACGATCGCCCCCGACTGATCCGGCAAGCTCTTGCGGACCAAGGTGTTCCGGACGTCCTGGCGCCGAGAACGAATCTTCACCCGAACGAACTTCCTGGCCTCCGCTCCCGTTGGCAACGGCTGGGCTTGCGGCTCCAATGGTCACCGGACGAACATTAGGCGGTCCACTTGGTGGACGCGGCTGGCGGCCCTGCGACTGCTGGCGCCCCGGCTGTTGGCCCTCACGACCTTGGCCACCTTCACGGCCCTGCCCACCCTCACGGCTGCGGCCCCCACGGCCACGACGGCCGCGACGGCGCCGCTTGCGCGTGCCATCCGGATTCAGCTCGCCTGCGGCTTCACGCCCGCCACGATCCTGACGCGAACCGGTATTTCGGGGCACCGGCATTCCATCCGTACCCAGAGAGGCTTCATCTTCGTCATCCTCTTCAAAGTCTTCTTCATTCTCAGCCAGCGCATCCAGCCCTGGCACAACCACTCCCTCGGGAATCGGGGCATTCGGGTCAAGCCCTTGCGCAACCAGCAGCGCCGCTCGGGCCGCCGCCAGCTGCTTGCGTTTTTCTTCGGTCAGCGCGCGCTTTTCCTGGCGCAGGCGTTCCTGCTCGCGGCGTTTGTCTTCCTGCTCACGCCGCTTTTCCTGGCGCTCGAGCTCGGTGGCCTTGCGCAGCTCGCTGGCCATCTGCTGCGAGCGCTCCTGGCCTTTCTGGCGCAGCTGCTGACGGCGCTCTTCGCTGGACCAGACCATGTTCTTGTGTTCGCGGTGGGCAATCAGCTCGTACTGTTCGACGTGATACGCGCCATTGCCACGAATCGTCATCTTCTTGTCGAACTGGTGCTCCATGTCCTCGAGCACGTCGCGTTTGTCTTCGAGCAGCACGTCCGCCACGGTCGGGTGGCACTGAATCGAAATAGCCTGGGTTTCGCGCACGGTTCCTTCGCGCTCGATGTCGCGCATGATGTCGTAGGCGATCGTCAGCTTGTTCTTCACGAAGCCGCGGCCTTCGCAGTACGAGCAAGGTTCGCAGAGCGAGCGCACCATGGTGTCGCGCGTGCGCTTGCGGGTCATCTCAACCAGCCCCAGCTGGCTGATCTTCAGAATGCTCGGACGCGCGCGATCTTTCTTGAGGGCTTCTTCAAGCGCCTTGTAAACCTTCTCTTTATTCGACTCCTTTTCCATGTCGATCAGGTCGAGAATGATGATGCCGCCGCAGTTTCTGAGCCGCAGCTGATAGGCGATTTCCTTCACGGCTTCGAGGTTCGTCTTCAGAATCGTTTCCTCGAGCGTCTTCTTGCCCACGTAGCGGCCCGTATTGACGTCGATGGCCACCAGCGCTTCGGCCTGGTCCACCACCAGGTACCCGCCGGATTTCAGCCACACCTTGCGATCGAGCGCGCGCGAAATCTCGGTCTCGATGCCATAGGTGTCGAAGATGGGCTGCTCGCCCGTATAAAGCTCGACTTTATCTTTCACGCTCGGAATAAAGCGCGTGACGAACTTCATGATCGCCTTGTGCTCGCGCTTGCTGTCGACGACGACTTTGTCGACCTCGTCGGTGAACATGTCGCGAATCGCGCGCAGCACGATGGTCAGGTCCTGGTACACGACGCTGGGCGTACGCTGCTTGAGAAATTTTTTCTGTATGTCGTTCCAGGTCGTGACCAGATAATCCAAATCGGCCTTGAGCTTGCGGTCGGTCTGCTTGCCGCTGGCGGTGCGCACGATAACGCCGGTTTTGGCCGGACGAATCTTGCCCATCGTTTCTTTCAAACGGCGGCGTTCGCCTTCACTCTCGATACGGCGGGAAACACCGATGTGATCCACCGTGGGCATGAATACCAGATAGCGGCCTGGCAAACTCACGTGGCAGGTCAGGCGCGCGCCCTTGGTGCCGATCGGATCCTTGGCCACCTGAACGACGATTTCCTGACCCTCTTTGATGATGTCGGCGATGTTCACGGGCTCGCGGCGACGGCGACGGCGCGGCATCTCGGCGACGTCCTCGTCGTCATCCTCTTCCTCATCCACGCCAACCGGCGAAACGGGCGCCACGCGTGCCGCGACCGGCACGGGCTTCACCATCACCGGCAAAACGCCTGGAACAAGTGGTGCCGGCGCGGGCGCCAAGGCTGGACCCTCGGTACCACTTTCAGCAGCCGGAGCAGCCGCAGCGGCTGGCTCGGAGCTGGCTGTATCAGACGTCATCGTATTAGTAGCGGCCGGAGCCGCTTCGCCAGCTTGAGTCTCGGGCTCGTTGGCCGCCGACTCGGCAGTCATGTCTTCGGCCCAGGCTTCAGCGTCAATCAAAGGTTCAGGCCGATACGCCGCTTCCGATTCGACGTCGTCTTCTTCGTCGTCAAACGGATCAACCGGAGCTTCCGCCTGCGGCGAACGAGCTTCGGGCTGAGATGTTGGCAACGAGGCGTGATCCGGGTTCGCCGCCGAGGCAAGCGGAGGTGAAACCTCCGCAGCTGACATGGCATTGGCACCAGGCTGCGCATCCACTCCCGCTGCTGCTTCGGTAACCGACATCGGCGGCATTCCCATAGCGGCACCCGCGGCTTCGCCCGCGGCAAAAGATGCAGCGGCCTTGGCCGCGGCTTCGGGATCCTGATCTTTTTCGGCCTCGAGCATCTGGCGCGCATATTCGCGCTGCATCTGGGCGTGGGCTTCGGGCGTTCCGGGAAGCGCCGGCTTGTCGCTCACTTTCGGTTCACCCCGGCCAAAACGGCCACGGCCACCACGTCCGCGACCCTGAGCCGCGGGCGGCTTGCTGCCTGGGGGCAGCGGAGTAATCACGATCGGAGCGGGCCCGGCTCCCAGCACTCCACCCTGCACCGATATCGGCGCGGGCTTGGGCAGCGACTCCGGCAGCGGCTGGCTGATGAGGGGCGTTTTCATGTCCGGGAAAAAAATATCGTCCACGTAAAGAAACGCGGCCTTTTCCAGCCCGATGTCCACGAAGGCCGCCTGCATTCCCGGCAGAACCCGGATCACCTTACCCTTATAAATATTTCCAACGATCCCACGCTCGGAATCCCGTTCGATGTGCAGTTCCGAAATCTCGTTGTTTTCGAGAAGCGCTATTCTTGTTTCCGGAAGAGTCGCATTGATGATCAGCTCAGTTGCCATTCAAAACCTCAGTTCCAGGACCTGAAATGCGATCATCCAATTAGTGGAATCACGCAGCATCAGAGTCGTTGGAACCGAGGCTAAAAGCAAAGAACGGGGTACAGACCTTATTGAGGTCGGAGCCTTCTTCTCACTTTTGGCCGGATCCTTGCCCGGAGTTTTTCCGGGTGCTTCCGGCTTGTTTTCTGGCGGAAGAAGCTCATCGGGGTTTATTTCGTCGCTCTCGGCGGCATTTGCCATGAGATAGGCGGCTACACCAAGTCCCACGATCAGCCCCGCCCCCGCACCCACGAGCGTGTTGCTCAGATGCTTGGTTGGAGAATCGTAGAACGAGATCGTGGACAGGCCCATTACTGCGCCTATCCCGGCCGCTATTCCAATCGTACCTAGAGCGTCGTTAAACCCGTAATAAGCTTCCGCGTTTGAACAGGCGATATTTTCTGCCATGCCCAACACCATAAAAAAAGCCAAAGCGGTAACAACTCTGCGAAACGCTTGTCGCATCAGGTCCTAATTACTGGTGCAGCCGCCTGGCCGAGTGGCCTGACATCCACCGCACCGTTTTCTTTTGCCGAGCAGCGCACAATCTTAGAGCGCTCATAATTTGGAAAACGCTTCTATAGCGCCACCGCTCGAATCCTAATTTAAAATCTTTAAAGCCCCAAGGGCCTTAATCTCTACTATACTCGTGATTAGGCTTTTTAGCCCAATTTCATAATCTGGCGGGCTACTCGACTGTCGCATTTCGCAACGGCCAGGCAAACCCCATAAGAGTTTGTTAATATAGGGTGCTTGACACTTCAAGTATAAAAAGTTTCGCTACCGCGTTATAGTGGGTTGAGGAGAATTACCGTGGCACAGGATCTTGATCGGTTAGTCGATGAAATCGTTAAGAAAGTTCGTGATCGACTTTTAGCACAAGGGTTGCGTTTACCTGATAAGGATATACGTCCAGAGTTGGAGAAAGTTTTGTCGCCCGCTGCAAGCACGATAGATATTCGCGGACTTGTTCGAAATGGTGCGGCTCGTGTAGGCACCAGCTCTGACACGCATCATCATAGTCCCAAAGAGCTGGCTTCCATGATCGACCACACCCTGCTCAAGCAAGATGCCACCGAGGCAGATGTAAAAAAGCTGTGCGAAGAAGCACGCAAACACAACTTCGCTACCGTGTGCCTGAATAGTGCCTTCATTCCGAAGGCCGCGCAGCTGCTTAAAGGATCGGGCGTAAAGCCAATTGCCGTCGTGGGCTTTCCCCTCGGCGCCGGCACCACCAGCGCAAAAGCTTTCGAAGCCCGCGAGGCCATTCACATCGCGTGCGCGCTGTCCAAAGCCGCGGGCGCGGCGTTCGTGAAAACCTCGACGGGATTTGCCTCGGGTGGCGCCACCGCCGAAGACATCGCGCTCATGCGCAAAATCGTCGGCCCTGAAATGGGCGTCAAAGCCAGTGGCGGCATCCGCACCACCGAAGACGCCGAACGCATGATCAACGCCGGGGCCTCGCGCATCGGCGCCAGCGCGTCGGTAGCCATAGTCGAACATGCCGGCCAAACCGCAAAGAAATCCGATTCCGGAAAATCCGGCCCCGCCGGCAAGAATCGCAAACCGTTCTCGGGCCTTCCTTATAAGGCCGGCGGCAGCGCGCCCGAAACCAAGAAGCCACCCAAGGGTGGCGGCACCAGTGGCGGCGGTTCCAAAAGCGGGGGCTACTGATGTCGCCAGCTCATAAAGGCGCCATCAGGCGCGTCATCCTCATTATTCTCGACGGCGTGGGCGCGGGCGAGCTGCCCGATGCCGCGGCCTACGGCGACCCCGGCTCGGATACGCTGGGGCACGTCTCGAAGTCGTTTCCCACGCTTCGCCTGCCGAATCTGGCGAGGTGGGGCATCGGCCATCTGACCAACATGCCCACCGTACCCGCTCTCCCGCTCGCGGACTGCGTAGCCAGCTTCGGCCGTTGTGCCGAACTTTCGCAGGGAAAAGACACGACCGCGGGGCATTGGGAAATGGCCGGCGTGGTGGTCGAAAAAGCTTTCACCACATATCCAAAAGGTTTTTCCAAGGAAATCATCGACCGCTGGTGCAAGGAAAACAACCTGCCCGGCGTGCTGGCCAACTGCGTGGCCAGCGGCACCGAGATCATCAAGCAGTTCGGCGAAGAGCACATGAAGACGGGCAAGCCCATCCTTTATACGTCGGCTGACTCCGTCTGGCAGATCGCCGCGCACGAGGAAACTTTTGGGCTCGACCGCCTGAACTCGATCGGCAAGAGCGCGCGCAAACTTTGCGACGAGCTGCAGATTTCGCGCGTCATCACCCGCCCGTTTGTCGGCAAAACCGCGGCTGACTTCAAACGCACCCACCACCGCAAGGATTTTTCGCAGACGCCGCCGCGCAAGACGATGATGGAGTTCGTGCTCGACGCCGGCCTGCCCAGCGTGGGCGTAGGCAAGATCTGGAACATCTTCAACGGCCGCGGCATCGGCGAAAGCCTCGAAACCGAAGACAACTCCGACGGTCTCAAAACGCTCGAGGGCGCGCTGACGAAATATCCCAGCGGCCTGCTCTTCGTGAACCTCATCGACTTCGACATGTTGTATGGTCACCGCCGCGATGTTCCCGGATTCGCCCGGGCGCTCGAGGAATTCGACGCGTTCATTCCCACGCTCGAAACGCGTCTAAGCCCTGACGATCTGGTCATAGTAAGCGCCGACCATGGCAACGACCCCACCTACCGCGGCAGCGACCACACGCGCGAATATGTGCCCCTGCTTTGCTATCGCAAGGGCAGCAAAGCGCGCGCCCTGGGTGACCGCCGCACATTTGCCGACATTGGGCAAACCGTGGCGCATGCGCTGACCGGCGACAAAGGCCGACTTACCGTGGGCATCAGCTTTCTTTCCGAGATCCTCGCGTGACGATCAATCCGGTCGAGGTCATTCGCCGCAAGCGCGATGGACTGCGTCTGTCTACCGATGAAATCGAGGCCTTCGTCAGCGGTGCCGCAACAGGGCTGATTCCCGAATATCAAACCACGGCATTTCTGATGGCCACCTACTTCCAGGGAATGGTGCTCGAAGAAACCACCGCGCTTACCCGCGCAATGATTGCCAGCGGCCGGCAGGTCAAGTTCACCGACAGCCGCCCCAAGATCGACAAACACTCGACGGGCGGCGTGGGCGACAAGGTATCTTTGATACTTGCGCCACTGGTCGCGGCGCTGGATGTCGATGTCCCGATGGTTTCGGGCCGCGGCCTGGGCCACACGGGCGGCACGTTGGACAAGCTCGAGAGTATCACCGGATTCAGGGTGCACATTAAGATCGACGAGTTCGTCAGCCTGATCGCAAAGAACGGCTTGGCCATGATGGGCCAGACGGCCGATTTCGTGCCAGCCGACAAGCTGCTCTATGCCCTGCGCGACGTAACTGCCACGGTGGAATGCATTCCGCTCATCACCGCCAGTATTCTTTCGAAAAAAGTGGCCGAAGGCATCTCGGGGCTCGTGCTGGACATCAAGGTGGGCAGCGGCGCTTTCATGAAAACTCAAAAGGCTGGTGAGAAGCTGGCAAAAAGCCTGGTCGCCGTGGGTACGGCCCTGGGCCTGCGCGTGCGCGCCGTGCTGACCGACATGAATCAGCCGCTGGGGCTGGCCGTGGGCCATTCCGTCGAGGTGCTCGAGTGCCTTGAAACTTTGCAGGGCCGGGGGCCCACCGATTTACGCGACATCACCGTCGAGCTGGCAGCCCACATGCTGGTACTGGGCGATAAATCATCTTCCATCGCCGCCGCCCGCGCAATGGCGCGCAAAAGCCTGCAAGACGGCACGGCCCTGGCCAAGTTTGGCGACATGTGCCGGGCTCAGGGCGCGACCGTGAACGTGGTCAGGAATCCCGAAACGCTGCTGGTAAGCCCGCATACCGTAATCGTGCAGGCCACCAAAACCGGCTACGTCTCGAAAATCGACGGACAAGCACTGGGCACCCTGCTTGTAAGAATGGGTGGTGGCCGCCAGAAAACTAGTGATACCATTGATCACAGTGTGGGTTTTCGGCTGCACGCCAAGCTGGGCTCTTCCATCGAAAAGGGCAAGCCGCTTGCGACGATTTACTTCAATCCTGAAAAACTGAGAACTGAAGATCTTACGCCCGACGCGATTGCGCGCGAATTCGCGGCAGCTTTTTCGATATCGGGAACCAAGGCGAAAGCCAGTGGGCTAATCAAAAAGGTAATCGAATAAAGTGCACCTGCAAAAACGCCTCGTCGAAGCCGCGCGGTTCATAGAAAACAACAGCCCCATCAAGCCACGCCTGGGTATCGTGCTGGGGTCAGGCCTGGGCAGCTACGTCGATCACGTCAAAAACACCGTTTCAATCCCTTACGACCAGATTCCGAATTTCCTGGCGCCGTCCGTCGAAGGCCACGAGGGCCGACTGGTGCTGGGCACGGTAACCAACCCCAAGTCGCCGAATTCGCCGGCAGTGCCGGTTGCGATACTTCAGGGCCGCCTTCATCTGTACGAGGGCCACTCCATGGACCAGGTCGCGTTTCCCACTCGCACGCTTTGCATGCTGGGTATCGATACCTTGCTGCTGACGAATGCCGCCGGCGGAATCAACCCTTCCTTTCGCGAAGCGGATCTCATGCTCATCAACGACCACATCAATCTGATGGGCGACAATCCGCTGCGGGGACCAAACCTCAAAGAACTGGGCCCGCGTTTTCCCGACCTCACTGAAGCTTACAACAAGGAATGCCAGGAAGTTCTGCGGCAGGCCGCCGCTCGCGTGAACGTCACTTTGCGCGAAGGCGTTTACGTCGCCCTATCCGGGCCCACCTACGAAACTCCCGCCGAAGTTCGCATGCTTCGCGCCATGGGCGCCGATGCCGTCGGCATGTCCACCGTGCCCGAAACCATCGCGGCCAATCACCTCGGGGTTCGCGTGGCCGCGATTTCGTGCATCACCAATCTGGCTGCGGGAATCACCTCGCAAAAACTGACGCACGCCGAAGTGATGACCAATGCCGGCCGTGCGGTGACCAAGCTGCTCAGCCTGCTCGACGAAGCCATTCCCGCTCTGCCTCATGTACAAGTCCAGAAATCAGGAGACAAGCCATGATGAACTTGCTGCCACAGGCCATGCAAGTCATGGCAAATGCCCATGCGCCATATTCGAAATTCAAAGTCGGCGCGGTGCTCGTCGATGAAAATGGAAAACAGCATGCGGGCTGCAATTTCGAAAACTCCTCATACGGCGCCACGATTTGCGCGGAACGAAACGCGATCGGCGCAATGGTCGCCGCGGGCGCGCGCAAGTTCACTGAAATCGTCGTTGTGACCGACACGCCAAACGGCTGCCCGCCGTGTGGCATTTGTCGTCAAGTCTTGGCGGAATTCGCGCAGGATCCGAATAAAACGAAGGTTCACGTCGCAAATACCAAGGGCATCGTAAAATCCTTTACGATTGCGCAGCTGCTGCCCGAAGCGTTCGACTCAAGTTTTCTAAAGCCTTAGCTCGCCTCTTAGCCATTGAAATTACACTACATTTTGAGCTACACTTGGCTGTTGGCGCTATCGCCTGAGCCTGGCAGTTTTCAAAACGCCGCGAGGTTGCAAATTTTGCGGCAACACTTCGCAAGAAAGCGGAAAAGGTCCTTGACCGAACAAGGACTTAGGAAGTAAAAGGGTCGGCCTATGTACGCAATTATCGAGACTGGTGGAAAGCAATATCGTGTTACGTCCGGCGACGTCGTGTCCCTTGAAAGCCTGAAGGGTGATGTCGGTCAGACTGTGACTTTTGAAAAAGTTCTGTTGATCGGTGGCAAATCAGACAACCAAACTTTGGTTGGCGCCCCGTATGTCGCGAAAGCAGCCTTGCAGGCTGAGATCGTGGAGCACACGCGCGGCGAAAAAATTCTGACGATCAAGTACAAGCGCCGCAAAGGCTATCGCCGCACCATGGGCCATCGCCAGGAGCTGACGCGAGTGCTGGTGACCAAGATCGACGACGGTCACGGCCAGGCCATCACTCTTGATGCCGCGAAACGCAAAGAAGTGCTCGTGAAAGCCAGCGTTCCGTTTTCGAAGCGCCAGGCTGAGCACGAAGCAAAACATGCTTCGGCCAAGCCCGCTTCCAAGAAAGCCGCTGCTCCAAAAGCCCCAAGTGCGAAGCCCAGCGCCGCTGCCGCTAAAGCGGCCGCCGCACCGAAGAAAACCACAACTAAGACCAAGAAAGACTAATAGAGTAAATCCATGGCACACAAAAAAGCTGGTGGTAGTTCAAGAAACGGTCGCGATTCCAACCCCAAGATGCGTGGCGTGAAAGCGTACGGCGGCCAAAAAGTTTGCCCCGGTACCATCATCGTCCGTCAGGTTGGAACCAAGGTTCATGCTGGCAAAAACGTCGGTATGGGCATGGACTATACCTTGTATTCGATGATCGATGGCGTCGTGACCTTTGAGCACTACGACAAAAAACGCAAGCAGGTTTCGGTTTACCCGCAAGCGTCTTGATCTAGCCGCAGCTCGCGCTGTTTGCGCATCGGTATAAGCATTAACAAAAACCCGGGCAAAAGAAGCGTAGAGCAGTATGGCAAGATTTATAGATGAAGCGATCATAACGATTCGTTCCGGAAAAGGCGGCCCCGGTGCGGTCGCTTTTCGCCGTGAAAAGTACGTCCCACGTGGCGGCCCGGCCGGCGGCGACGGTGGTAAAGGCGGCGACGTCTGGCTTACCGCTGATCCGAATCTGTCCACCCTGCTCGACTTCCGTTATAAACGCGCCTACGAGGCCGACAACGGCGATACGGGCCAAGGCTCAAACAAGGCCGGCCTGGATGGCGAAGACGTCAACGTCCGAGTGCCCATCGGCACCATCGTGCGCGACTCCGAAACCAACGAGCTGATCGCCGACATGACCGATGCCGGCGTGCGCTTTCTGCTCTGCAAGGGCGGCCGCGGCGGCAAAGGCAACTCTCATTTCGCAACGGCAACCCATCAGGCGCCAAAATTCTCGCAGCCGGGCGAAGAAGGCGAAGAAAAGAAAATCAAGCTCGAGCTCAAGCTGCTGGCCGATGTGGGCCTCGTAGGCTACCCCAACGCGGGCAAGAGCACGCTGATTTCCAAAATATCCGCAGCTCGTCCCAAGATCGCCGACTATGCCTTCACCACGCTGACTCCCAACCTGGGTGTCGTGCGTGTGGGAAGCGAGCTTGGAGCTCCCACCTTCGTCGTGGCTGACGTTCCGGGCCTGATCGAAGGCGCCAGCCTGGGCCGTGGCCTGGGTATCAAGTTTTTAAAGCATCTTGAACGCACTCAGATTCTGGTGCACCTGATCGACGGCGCAAAGCTGCTCAAGGAATTCGGCGAAGAAGACGGCCAAGCCATTGCCGAAGGCGCGATTCGCGACAAGGAAATCATCGACGCCGAGCTGTATACGTTCAGCCCCGAGCTTTCCGAGAAAGAGCAGATTATCGCCTTCAACAAGGCCGACCTTTTTACCGATGAGGTGCTCGAAGAAGTTCGCGAGCACATGAAGAAAAAAGGCCTCAAGGACGTCATGGTCATTTCGGGCGCGGCTCATATCGGGCTTGATCTGCTCGTGGACCGACTGGCCAAGCGCCTTTTTGGCCCGGATGGGCTCAAGACGACCAGCCCCGAGAGCATGGCCAGGAGCGGCTGAGCTTGCGCAAGACTTCATTGGGTCCGCATGCGGTCGGAATTCTGGGCGGCAGCTTCAACCCGGTTCACATCGGCCACGTGCGCCTGGCCGAAGAGGTTCAGCGTCGGTGCGCCTTCGACCCGCTGCTCATCATTCCCACCAAATGCCCGCCGCACAAGCCGCCGTATGAGGTGTCAGACGAGCATCGTTTGGCGCTCGTGCGCCTGGCGTTTGAATCCGTGCCCGATACCCGCGTCTCGACCTTTGAGCTCGAAAGCGAAGGGCCGAGCTACGCCATACGCACGATCGAAAATTTCACGCGGCAATACGCCGGCCGGCCCATTTACTTCATCCTGGGAACTGACGCCTTCAACGACCTGCCCAGCTGGTATGCGTTTCCCGACGTCATGGAGGCCTGCTCGTTCGTCGTCGTGGCACGGGCGGGCTGGGACTCGATGGACGCCGACTCTGACCGTTCGAAGCTGAGCAGGCGGCTGGCCAAGCTGGTGGCAGCCGGGTTGCTGAAGCCACTCGACTCCAATGCCGGCGGCGAGCCCTCGCCTTTTCAGCGTGTATTTGCCACCCGCAGCGGCACCCGCATCTGCATCCTGGACGTCGACCTGCACGAGGTCAGCTCTACAGAGGTACGCCTGCGGCTGCAGTTGGGCGAAAACGTTACCGGGCTGGTGCCCCCGAATGTTGAGCGTTATTTGAAATCGGTAGGCGTGTATGCTACTGGAAAAACATGAAAAACACTCAGGCCAGCCTACCGTCAACTGAACTCGTTTTGACCTGCGCGCGCGCGGCAATTGACAAGAAGGCCAACCACAGCCTGATTTATGAAGTTGGCAAGCTGGGTGCCTTTACCGATTATTTTCTCATCACCAGTGGCGCAAGCGACAGGCAGGTGCGCGCCATTGCCGATGCCATTCACAGGCTGGGCCGCGAAAAGGGCATGGGCCATCCGAAGATGGAAGGCTTTGACGAGGGCCGCTGGGTGCTGATCGACTTCGGCAGCGTGGTCATTCACGTGTTTCACGACGACATTCGAGAGTTCTACGACCTGGAGTCGCTGTGGACCGATGCCCCCCGCCTGGGCATTCCTGCCGAGTACTATGCCTCGCAGGGCGCGACGAGTGCCGCGTCGTCGTCGTCTTCGTCTTCGCGCGCATGAAAATCTGCCTGGCTACCATTGGCCAGTTCAAGTCGCAGGAGTACGAGCGGCTTGCCGCCAACTACGTCAAGCTGGCCGGAAAGTTCGCGGGAGTGGAAGCCGAGCTGCTGCATCTGCCCGTGCCCAAGGGCGTGCCGGAACACGAAACTCAAAATGAAGCGCTCACGCGCCTGCTCGAGAAACGGGGGGCCCGCGCCTTTCTGACCCTGCTCGATGAGCGCGGAAAATCATTCACCAGCCGCGAGTTCGCCAAGCGGGTCGAGAAAATCAAGGACGGCTCGCACTCGGAGTGGATCATTGCCGTGGGTGGCGCGCACGGTTACGATGACACGCTGAAAACGCGGGCGCAACTCTTGTGGTCGCTTTCGCCTCTTACATTTCCGCACGAGCTTGCCGCAGCAGTCGCGGCCGAGCAGGTGTTTCGGGCACTTTCGATCCTGAGTAATCACCCATACCACAACGACTAACGCATGGCGCAGTTGAAAAACCGCATTTAATGCGCTCTATTGGCCTTACATGCTCGACGCATCCAAATTTCCAAAAGTTTTCCTCATCGTGCTCGATGGTTTTGGAGACGGTAAAAACTCGCCCTTCAACGCCATCGAAAAATCCCACATGCCATTCTACCAGAATCTGGCCCGCACGTTTCCGCGCGCGCAGCTCGTCACCTGTGGCGAAGCCGTAGGGCTGCCCCCCGGCGTGATGGGCAATAGCGAAGTGGGCCACATGAATATGGGCGCGGGCCGCATCGTGTACCAGGAGCTCACTCGCATCAATAAGGCGATTCGCGATGGCGATTTCGCGCGAAACAAGGAAATCAACGCCGCGATTGATGCCGCGAAAAAAACGGGCGGGCGCGTGCACATCATGGGTTTGCTGTCGGATGCGGGCGTGCATGCGACGATGGAGCACATCAAGCAGCTCATTACCCTGGCCAGCGCCAAAGTGCCGGTTACGGTTCACGCCTTTACCGATGGGCGCGATACGCCGCCCTCGTCGGGCGTGAATTACGTCAAAGAGCTGGGCGAATTTTTGCGGCAGTATCCCGCGGCGGTGATCGGCTCCATCAGCGGGCGCTACTACGCCATGGACCGCGACAACCGCTGGGACCGCGTGGAAAAAGCGTGGAAAGCGCTGACCGGACAAACAGAGCCCCACCCCTACCACAACGGCAACGGCGTGGGCGCGGCCATCAAGGTTGTCGAGGAAAGTTACGCCAAAGAGATTGGCGACGAGTTCATCGAGCCTACGCGTTTTGAGCCCGAAGCCGGCCGCGGGCACATCGCCGACGGTGATGCCGTCATTTTTGCCAATTTTCGCAGCGACCGGGCTCGCGAGCTGACGCGCGCGTTTACCGAAAAAAATTTCAAGGAGTTCGATACCGGTACGCGCCCCAAACTTTCGTACTACCTGTGCCTGACCCAGTACGACAAAACTTTTGGCCTGCCCGTGGCCTACCCGCCCCAGAACCTGACCCAGATTCTGCCCGACGTGCTGGCCGAACATCGTCTCAAACAACTGCGCATCGCCGAAACGGAAAAGTACGCCCACGTGACTTTTTTCTTCAACGGCGGCCGCGAAAAGCCCTACAACGACGAGAGCCGCGTGCTGGTGCCTTCGCCCAAGGACGTAGCCACCTATGATCTGAAGCCCGAGATGAGCGCGTTTGAGCTGGCCGACAAGGTCGCCGAGAGGCTTGCCCGTGGCGACCTGAACTTCGTGCTGCTCAACTTTGCCAATGCCGACATGGTGGGGCATACCGGTAATTACGAAGCCGCGATCAAGGCGCTGGAGGCGCTGGACAAATGCCTGAACAAGGCCGTTACCGCCGCGCTCAAGGCGGGCTACACCGTGTTCATCACCGCCGACCACGGCAATATCGAAGAGATGCGCGATGACCATGATAACCCGCACACCCAGCACACGCTGAATCCGGTGCCCCTGCTTCTGGTTTCGAATCAGTTCAAGTACCGGGTCAAAGACGGTATTCTGGCCGACCTGGCGCCCACCATTCTTGAGCTCATGGGCATCGCCAAACCCAACGAAATGACCCAAAGTTCGCTTTTGACCGGGAGCCGCACTTGATCGCAAAAACAAAAAAAACCAGAGCCGTCAAATCGATCGCCGTCCTTTGCAGCGGCGGTGACGCCCCCGGCATGAACGCGGCGCTAAGAGCGGTGGTACGCGCCGGAATCTATCATGGACTTGAGGTATACGGCGTCTACAAAGGCTACAGCGGCCTGCTCGAGGGCAATCTGGAGCACATGCAGCTGCGCTCGGTGGCCAACATCATTCAGCGCGGCGGCACCATCATCAAGACTGACCGCTGCAAGGCATTTTTGAAAAAAACGGTGCGCGCCGAAGCCGTCAATATTTTGCGGCGTAAAAAAATCGATGCCCTGGTGGTCATTGGCGGCGAGGGCTCGTTTACGGGCGCGCATCTGATGGCCCGCGAAAACGATTATCCCGTCGTGGGCATTCCCGGCACCATCGACAACGACGTCTTCGGCTCGGAATACACGATTGGCTTCGACACTGCGGTAAATACCGCCGTCGAAGCGATCGACAAGATTCGCGACACCGCCAGCTCGCACGACCGCGTGTTCCTGGTCGAGGTCATGGGCCGCACCAGCTCCGAGATCGCCATTCGCGTGGGCGTCAGCGGCGGCGCCGAGACCATCATCATTCCCGACAAGACCGAGGCCAAGTCGCTCGACGGCCTGATCAAGTCGCTCAAGCGCAGCGCGGCCCAGGGCAAAAGCAGCAGCATCGTGATC
>JACQAW010000197.1 GCA_016194725.1 Deltaproteobacteria bacterium | reverse complement strand
TCGCAGGTCAGGTGCCAAAGCGTGTCGGTCATGCGGCAGGCGACATCCAGGCGGGCATCTGGCACCGGAACTTCGCCTATGCCCACGCAGCTGTCACGCCAGGGTTCACCGGCCGCCGCGATTTTTCCGTCGCCATCAAGGCAGGGTTTGAGAACCTCTTTTGGAATGTCTTTCATGGAAAAGGGGCCGTCAGGAAAACTTCCATCGAGGCGTGGCGCGGCTTTTCCGGACATGACCGAATCGACATAACGCTGATGTTCGTCACTATTGCCCGCGGCAGCCGACGACTGCGCCTGCAAGGTTGCCGGAATCATTAGAATTAAAAACAGGATCATCGAGGTAAATGATACACTAGGTGCTGTGAAAGCCAATTGGAAATGGGTGACGGGAATACTCGTTTCCGTTCTCATCACATTTTATTCGTACCCGCCGCATGGGCTGGGCTGGCTGATGTTCGTAGGACTGGTGCCGGTTTTTATCGCGATGGAAACGGCGCCCACTTGGAAAGCCGCCGCGTTTCGCACCTGGCTTTATGTGTTTCTGGGAAACTCGGCCATCTGCTTCTGGGCTGCCTACTCGGTGCATGAGTTCGCGCACCTGCCGTGGCTGCTCAGTTATCCGGCCATCGCGGTGCTTTCATTTGCCGAGCAGGGCTCGTGGCCCCTGCTGGCGGCACTTCGTTTTATTCTGCAAAAAAAATTCGGGCTGCGTCCCTTGTTCTGGACCCCACTGGCGCTGCTTTTTCTGGACGTGGTGTGGCCCAAGTTTTTTCCGAACACCATGGGCAACGTGTTCTATCAGATTCCGTGGCTATGCCAGCTTGCAGACATTACTGGCGTGTGGGGCTTAACGGCTTTGTTAGCCATGTCGAATGAACTGGTGGCGATGCTCGTCTTGCGCAGCTGGCCGCGGCGCGAGCTGCTGCGGCACGCGGCAGCTTCCATGGTGGTTTTGGCGCTTGCGTTCAGCTATGGCTTCTGGCGACTGGCGCAGGTTCGCGCGCGCATGGAACATCCCGACGGCACGTTGCGGGTGGTGATGGTGCAGCCCAATATCAATGCGGCGTTTAAGGTCAGGGCTGAAGTCGACAAAGGCCAGGCTCGCATGGACGTGTTGAATCAGACGATCAAGCTGACCAAGTTGGGCCTGGGCCTTGCGCCCGAACTGATCATCTGGCCCGAAACGGCTTATCCCGATACCTACCACGGCGAATCCCGGAACGAGTCCAATGACGTCACGCTGGCGCTCGATAAGTTCGCCTACCAGATTCGCACGCCGCTGCTGTTCGGGGGGCGCGATCAGATTGGCAATGACCGGTTTAACTCGCTTTTTTACCTGAATATACCGGGAGTCGGACTGCTGGATCGGCAAGTGTATCACAAATCGATTTTGCTCGAGCTGGCCGAGCACGTGCCGTTGGGCGAATATATTCCGGGGCTGGTTTCGTTGGTGCGGGCAAATGGTGGCACGGCCTACGCCAAAGGCAGCGGTCCCATGCTGTTTGACGGGCCGCGAGGATTGAAAATCGGCCCGATGATTTGCCTCGAGGGCCTCTATGCGCGCTTCGTGCGCCGCATTGCCAATCTGGGAGCGGATATTCTGGTCAACGCCACCAATGACGCGTGGTTTGGGCCGGGCATGGAACCTGAGCTTCATTTTTACCTGACCACGTTTCGCGCCATTGAAACCCGGCGCCCCCTGCTTCGCTCGACGAATACGGGTTACACGGCCGTGGTGGATATTGACGGGTCGGCACGAATGAAAACCGACCTGTTTAATGAGGTCGCCGCCGACGACAACGTTCCGATTTACAAGCAGATGACGACACCGTACCTGGTTCTGGGCGACACGCTCATTTGGCTTGCCGGGCTTTATGCCGCGCTGCCATTTGTAATGCGAAGGTTGAGGTCCCGAAAACGGAAAACGGGATAGCCCACCAAAAGATAGCCGAACTCTGGCAGACACGTTAGTATTCGGTAAAACATCTCACGGAGGGGATTTCGATGAACCGTTTTACGCTTATTCTAAGCGCTGCGCTATTCATGTCCGTACAGGCGCACGCCGGTATTATTTCAAGCGACCCGTCGCAAACCACGTACGCGGAGGTGAAAACTTTTCTGCACGAGCTGGCGCGCGCGCATCCCGGCACGACCACGACCTTCGAGCTGGGCGTCACCGACAGCGGCGACACGGTCGAAGGCGTGAAAATAGGCAATGGGCCCGTGAAAAACCTGGTCGTCTCGACCCACCACGGAAACGAATACGGGTCGACCGAAGTCGCCCGCGCGGTGGCCGCAAACCTGGCTGAAAACCCGATCCCGGGGCAAACCGTGTACGTCATTCCCGTGCTCAACATCACCGGATACAACGCAAAGCTTCGCGAAGAGGTTTCGGACGGCAGCTATCACGATCCCAACCGCGACTATCCCGGCCCCTGCGGCACCGAAGGCCCGCATAAGCTCAAGTCCACGGCGCTGCTGGCGGCGTTCGTCGATCGCGAAGGCATCGTGGCCAGCGCCACGCTGCACACATTTTACCCAGCTGTCGTTTATCCGTGGGGTTTGGCCTCTCATGACCTCTCAACTCCCTATGACGACCAGTTCAAGCAGCTCGTGAATCTCGCCACCCAGGAAAGTCATTACCAGGTGGGCAACTCAACCGAGGTTATTTATGCCGCCAACGGCACATATGAAGACTACGCGTTCTGGAAGCACGGCATCTGGTCGATTCTGTTCGAGCTGGGCAACAGCCACAATCCCGTTCAGGCCGACGTCGACGAGATGATTCGCGTCAACGTGCCGGGCATGCGCCGCATGCTCGAGCAGGCACCCAAGGAGCGGGCCACGAACCACGCGTTTTCCGGAAAATGCGATGGACGGCTTGGCCGCTTTGACCGCCACGATGAATAAGATGTCGAGTGATGCTTGAAAACACTTCACCATCTCGTCCCCAATGACGATGGCTGGCACCTGTCGCTTCACCAGACTTGGGATGAAAAACGTCTGGTGAAGGGACGCCGGCCGGTTCTGATCGTGCCGGGCTACGGCATGAACTCGTTCATCTTCAGCTTTCATCCGCGCGGGCTTTCGCTCGAGGGCTTTCTGGCCCAGGCGGGCTTTGAGGTGTGGCGCGTGGATTTGCGGGCGCAGGGCGACTCGGTGGCCATTGGCGCCGGCAAGTACGACGACGACGATTACCGAATCGAAGATCTGGCCGTAACCGATCTGGGAGCGGCCATACGAGCCGCGCTCGAGCACACGCGCACCTGCGCCGACCGCGCCGACGTCATCGGCTGTTCGCTGGGCGGAACGTTCATGTTCGTGCACGCGGCCTTGAATCCGCGGCATCGCATCGGAGCCATGGTGGCCATGGGCTCGCCCGTGCGCTGGGTGCGCATCAATCCCATTTTGCGCGTGGCTTTTGCGTGGCCCATGCTGGTGGGCGCTCTGCAAAACCGTCGAAGATCCCAACCGGCACATCAATCGGCAGATTGCGTACTGGATTCGGAAAAAGGACCTGGTTCTTCGCGGCGTGAATATCTCAGACGAGCTGGCGCGTTTTACCAATCCCTTGCTCTGCGTGCTGGCCAACGGCGACGGCATCGTGCCGCGCGAAACGGCATCGTTTCCGGTCACCAAAGTCCGTTCGGCCAGCAAGAAGCTGCTCGAGGTGGGAACCGAGGACATCAAGCTGGCGCATGCCGATCTTTTTGTTTCAAATGAGTCCCATGCGCGCGTGTTTGCCCCGATAGCCGAATGGCTCGTCAGTGCTCAAGTTGCGCAATGGCCTGCTGCAGAAATGACCGCTGCGCTTCGTTGAGCTGCGGAATATGGCTCAAGAAGCGGGCCGCTGACCTCAGAACCTCGGGCGAAAGCGACGAGACGATGCGCACCGGAGCGTCCTTGTTGCCCATGAAACCGCACTTGGTGGTGAGCCCCGTGCCGCCCGCGATGTAGTTGCCGAAAAAAACCAGCCGAAACCGCACCAGAGTCTGCTCCTGCTCGACCAGAAGCAGCTCGCAGTTGTTGCGGCCACGAAATAGCCGGGGCTTGCCGTCGTCCTCGGTCTTGAGCTGGTCGGCGGGAACTTCCAACAGATTCATTGCTGAGATTTCCAGCTGGAACAGCTGCTGTATTCGGGTCTGAAGCTCGGGCGACTTGTTCACGAACGCGCAGCCGATATTGGTGGCCGAGGCGTAGATGACTTTGAGCTCGGTCGGGCATTTGGCGTCGGGCAGAATGATGGCGCCCTTGAACGTGCTGCCGGCCGGGGGCACCTTGATTACGGGGGCGTTGCACAGCCCAATGCCGTTTTCAGAAAGGTTCACGACCTCGAAGTCGATTTTCGGATAGCGCGAGTCATTGAGCGAAAATTGAATTCCGGAAAGCGCCGTAATCGGCACCCGCGCGCCACGCGGCTGCTGGGTGCGTTTGTCGGAACCAAACACCTTCTTGAGCTTATTGAACAAGGCGCCTCCTCACCCTCATTAGATCATCTAACGGTGGTTTTGTCCGCCAGTTCCCGCAACGGTATCAAAAGCGAAGTCCATGGCGCTTTTTCCATCCGCCGTTGTCATTTTCGCGGTCGAGTCGAGTTCCAGGAACATGTGCGTTGCGGTCGAAGGCACCCACGCCGCGCAACGGTCATGGGGGTCGAGCGTCAGTTGGTAAAGCCCCCCTGGGCCATAGATCATCTGCTCGTGCTCGTCCGGACTGAGTTCGCCAAACACGCGCGACATGACCACGTCACGGCTACCTTGCAAGACGCCCACGTTCCAATCGGAAAAAAGGCGGCAGACCGCGGGAATCAGGCCGGCGATGTTGCCGTGGCTGCGGTCGAGCGAAAAACCCGCGCGCTTGAAACCGGCCTCGAAGTCGCGCAGGAGCTCGGGGCTGAATTTTTTCCATAGCCCGTCGCCAAAATGCAGGCCGGGTGCGTCGGCCAGCAGCACCTTGCTGGTGGCATGCTCAAAATAAGGCTTGAGCGTGAAGATGTGGAAAAAAGCGCCCAGGGCGCCTGCGCTCTGGCCGTAGAGAATCACGCGGTCGGCCTGTTTGAAGTTCACCTGCCTGGTCTGCTGCAGATTCTCGATGGCCAGCTCGAAGTTGCGTTTGCCCTGATGGTGTACCTTCGCGAAGCCGGCGTAGGTTGCCACATGGTCGCCGAGGTGCGCGTCGCCCGTGCAGTACGGAAAATAAATCATCGTGTAGTCGGCCGCGGGGCTGCGGGCGGGGTCGTCAGACACAAAACCGTCTTTTTCGTAGACGTTTGGAATTCGATGCAGCCACGCCAAGGGCGTGGGGCCAAAGCAGGTGGCAAAGCTCCAGCAGGCGCCGCCGCCCATGAGCTCAAAGGCGATTTTGCGGGGGTCGCCCGGGCTAAGCAGAACCTGGTATTGGCTGCCGTCGCCGCAGCGAGCGCCTGGGATGTCGATTTTTGTCCACTGCCGCTGGGCATGGGCGGGTGCCATCGCTAAAAGCAGTACGACAAAAAAACCGGCAACGGCGCGACGCGCCTGTGCCCTGAACTGAAAATTTTCCACGTCGAAAGTCCCCCGTGAAAAACTCTAGTCGCTCGGAACATTAAAGGAAATATTTTTCAGCTTAGGGGCGACACCAGACTGAAGACACAGTCTGTGTCTCCGGTCTGATCCTGCGTCTGATCCATGCCCCTGGGAAGGTTACTGGCCCAGCATCTGCCGATAACGAGTCAGGTACTCATTGGCCACGCCGTGATCGGCAGCCACGCCTGCTACCCATTCCACGGCCTGCTCGACGGTATTCTTCAAACCTTCCATGCCCTCGCGATTCACCTGGTCAGGCGACATCTTGATGTCGGGAATAATGTAGTTGCAGTACAAAATCAGCGCGTGCGAGCCGACGGGTTCGGTGCGCATGTAGCCGTCGATATAGGTCAGCTTGGTCAGTCCTTCGCTGTGCACCAGGTTCCAGTTGAGCATGTAGGTCGCGCCCTCTTTGGTCACGATATCGTTGACCGTGTAGTGGCTGTTGGGAACATACCAGTGCCCGGTATCGGCTTCGTAACGGATGCGTGAGGTGTTGCCCTTGGTTTCCTCGACGGTGGATTCCTTGAGCGACTTCAGATGCTCTTTCTGCTCAGCGTACGAGGTGAACACGGCCTGAATCAGCTCGGCATCGGTGTCGACGAGTTTCAGGATATAGTTAATGTGGAATTCCGTGTCGGAGCGCTCGTCGGATACGGTGACCGTGTCGCCTTTGTTCAGCGCGGTTTTCGTGGCTTCGTCGAGTGATTCGTAACGGAGCGTGCGATTGCACTGCGAATGCGTTTCAGCTTCCTGTGCGAGGGCCATCGAGGAAAGCGCCAAAGTGGAAGCACTTACGAGCAGAGACACGATTCGAAAATTTAACATTTATTTCTCCTGGCGCAAAACCTAGAAAGCATGCGGGAATCAGTCAAGCGCCGAATAATTTCCATTTCTGGTGATGCGCAGAGCCATTGACTGGATAGATGACTAAAATTCGTGCAATGGCTTGCCATTCAGAATTTTAGCCATTACGGTTCCGCCCATGACAACAATTCGCCTGTTTAAAGTTATGATGTTGAGTCTTGGCCTGATCACCTTGGGAAGCAGCGTCGCCCCCGTGCGCGCCGACTACGAAGTGCAGTATCCCACGAAGGATGCATGGATGGGACACCACCGCGCGCTCGTGATTCTGCTCGAGTGGCCAAACAGGCCCCATCAAGTGAGTCAGGCCGAAGTGGAAAAAACTTTTTTCGGAATGGGCGAAAACGACCACAGCCTGCGCCAGTACCTGCTTGAAAATTCCGGCGGAAAATTCGACATCACCGGCACCGTGCTGCCCTGGACTAAGGCCAAGCACAACTGGGGCCGTCTGTGGTGCATGTTCCAGGAAAAGCTGGCCGACATGTCCGATCATATGTCGGGCTGCAGCCCCAAGACCATCGTGAGAGAAGCGTGGGCCGTGGCCAAAGACCAGATTCGTATTTCCGATTATGATTCCGACGGCGACGGCAAGATCGACCATCTGTTCGTGGTCCACTCTGGCAAGTTGTGGAAGCCGCGTGGAACGCCCGACGATGTTTTTGATTACCGCTTCAAGCAGGCGCAGGAAACCGAAGTGTTCCAGTCACAGGGAATCGGTCGCATCGGCACGATGATTCCGATTGGCTTCTTTTTACATGAGTCGGGCCACAATCTTTTTGGGCTGGGCGATTATTACGGCTCCGGGCCGGGCTATGAGCATGGCCATTACGGCATTGGAATGTGGGGCATCATGGGACTGGGGGCCTGGGGAACTTCAAGCTCCATGCCGGCAAGCGAGCTGTTTCGGTATCCGGCTCCGTACGAAGCTGCGAGCAAAATTCGCATTGGCTGGGCCCGCGCCCAGGTTTTCACGCAAAGCATGCGGCACGTTCGCCTGCGGCCGGTTGAAGAGAGCGCCGAGGTCGCCGTTATTCCGCTGGGCCACTACCAAAGCTCGTCCTACTTTCTGGAATATCGCGCCAATCGCGGCTTTTCGCGCAATCAGCTGGGCAACGGCTTGCTCCTCTGGCAAGGCTGGGACCTGATTCAAGCCGATGGGCGTGACGACCTCAACCACGGCCGAAATCTCAAACACCGGCCACTGCCGCCCAATAAAGAAAATTTCGGCGACTCCAGCGACCCTTTTCCAGGAAGCCTGAATGTGACATCGTACCGCGATCCGAAGTCGGGTCTAGTGATCGAGCACATCGTGCAGACGCCGGAGTACGTCGATTTCGACATCACGTTCCCGAATGCGGCGCTCGAAACCGAATCGGCTGCGGCTATCCGTCCGGCGTTGAAGACCGAGAGCAAATCGTTTCTTCCCGTGGCGCTGAACGGCCATGCTTGGGATTTCGATCTTTATCCGCCGCGGCCGCATGGGCTTGCCCCGGAAGGGAAGACGGGATCCGAGCAGCCATGGACCAAGTTTGAAGGATTGGTTCGGTAATCAGGTCCTTGACCCGTGACCGGTCAAAAGCATTCCTGGCGCTGCCGTCCTTGGTGGCCGTCCGATCATTTTCTTCTTGAAAGCCTAGCGAGCGTTTACGACGATCTCACAGGTCAAATGCCTGTTCTGCTCGCTGCCCACCACACCCACGAGCGTACAGAACGCGAGATTGGTGCCGTATTCTTCAATGCCAGCGCGGCCGCGGCCAGGACGGTTAGCGCCCGCCTTCTGCATGGCTTCAAGCATGTCGCGGGCCAGCTCGCCGCGCAGGCTGATGAAGGTGCCTCGGGCGTTGCGTTCCACATGAACCTGGGTCTGGTCGTTGATCGTCAACGACGTGTTGTAATTGGCGCCGTTCAGGAACATTACCGAGGATTCGATATTGCGGCCGAACACGCGACGGCCCTCGACGTGCTGCTGGCGCTGAAAGCCGGCCTTGTCGAAGACATTATACAGGTCGGCCGACACACCGGCGCCTACGCTGTGGAGCTGAACGACTTTGTTGCCGTCGGCATTCGTGGTGAAACGAACCAGGTCGGCGGCATGGGCCGCAGCCGTCGTGAGCGAAAACAAGGCGATGATCGTAGCGAAATTCTTCATGGAACCCCCGGATAAAAACAAATTGTTGAGCTTCAGGCCAGCCGAATGGCTTCCCAAAGATGCGCCGGTTATATATGGCACCAGGCATAAGCGCCAATTCTAAATAGCTATGCGCGTTAATAATATTAACTTATGATCTGCCCGCGACTCCTGAAGTGGCGGACGAAGGAAGAAACCATGGTCGGTCGTTAACACTCCGTGGCTCAATGCACTAGAACCCTTTCTGGTTGCCAACCCTTTACAAACTAGCCCGCTGTAGAGTTTACTAGTTTGGGGGTCTCAAACCGATGCGTACATTATTGACGACATTCGCATTAACTATCGTAGCCAGCATTTCCACCATGGCCAGCTCGCAAGCGGCCATCAAGCTGCGCAACACCTACTATTATGTCGTCCTGGAAAGCGAATACGAGGGCCGGCCCCGTGATACCGACATTCTGAATATGAACGGCGATGTGCTGGCCACGGTCAGCGGCGCCTTTCGCCGTGCCGTCGATATCGAAGGCACCGGGCGGCTCGTCGATGGCCGCGTGATCAACTACGCCGGACGCAAAGACGGCGCCATTCGTTACCTGATTTCGCCCTCGCACTATGGCTACGGCATCGGCACTTGCAAGCTTGTGCCTTTTCATACCGTGGCGGTGGACCCCGACGTCGTTCCGCTGGGCTCGGAAATTTACATCGTCGAAACCGACGGCATGCGCCTGCCCGATGGCAGCCTGCATGACGGCATCTGGCTGGCTGAAGACATCGGCAGCGCCATCAAACATGATCGCGTCGACCTTTTCGTGGGCGATGGCGACCGCGGCGATATTCTGGTGGCCCAGGGCATTCGCAATCTCAAACCGTTGACCATAAAAATTATAGAGAAACCCGATCCCAAGTCATGCGTGTACCAGGAGCGTTAATTCGTAATCCCGGCTCGGATCGTGACTGGACCGTGATGCGCGAGCTGTGTTGCCGCACGGGCAACAGCGGCGCCGAGATTTCGCGCGAACGCTGGCCTTTTTTTTCAGAGTATTGGATTGGTCCTTACCAAAGACTGCTGCCTGCCTGGAGCTATGTGGCTGAGGTGGATGGCGCCGTGAAGGGTTATCTTACAGGATGCCCCGACACCCTCCGTTTTGATCGCCGTAAACGCCTGCATTCGAAGCTGCCGCTGCTGCTGGACGTGCTGCGCGGGCGCTACGTGCGCAACAATGATTTAAAAAGATTCGTGCTTCGAACGTTGCACCTTGAAAAAACACCCGAGCGCCGTTTTCCGGTGTCGGTGCATCGCACGCTGGCCAAGCAGTATCCTGCCCATCTGCACGTGAATATCGATGTCAGCTGCCGCGGCCAGGGCCTGGGCCAGCTGCTGGTTGAAAAGTTCTGCGCCGATCTTCGCCACCTGAACGTGCCCGGCCTGCACGTGTACTGCGGGGCGGGGCCCGTGCGTTTTTACAAGGCCGTTGGCTTTACCGAGCTGGCCTCGATTGACGATCCTGCTCACGTTTACTGCCTGGTTCGCACGATAGCGCCTTGAAACGGAAATTAAAAAGTTCCGCCCACGCCAATCAGCTGGGGAGTAAGGAGCAGCTCGCGTTCAGTTTGCCCGGGCTTGTGTTTTTTCGGCGAGGCTTCGCGACGCGTGAGCAGCTTGTACACGCCGCGCCCCACGCCCGCGCCGCTAATCGCGGTCAAACCCAGATAGGTCAAGGCATAGGGGTTGGTTTTGTCGTGCGGGTTCTGGCCCAGCAGCTTGTAGACGCGGTTGACGTCGTCGTAATTCGAGGTAGCGAGCAGATCCTTGCTGAAGTCGACCCACGCGCCCACGGCAATGGACGACATCGCGATTCGAGCGTACAGATTGGAAGGCAGGTGGTTGGTTTCATTCAAAGCGGTATAAAATCCCATCAATGTGAGGTCGGTAATTTTGGGCGCCACCGTGATGAACACGTCTTTGCCCGTGGAGAAGGGGCAGTAATACGTGAGCTGGAGCACGCCGTTGCCGTCGGTGCCGCCGCCGCAAATTTTTCCGCTGTTGTAGTTCGTGTGGCCGAACGTCAGATGCCCGTCGATCGGATGATGCTCGGGCAGGATTGAAAATTCCGTCACGTTGCCGCCCATGAGCTCGGCCGCCACGGCATGCGAGCCTTCGTGCCAGGTCACGCCCAGCACGTAAGTGGGAATAGCCATGAGCGAGCCCAGGGCCACGATCTTGAGCGGGCCAGTATCGTCGCGCTCGGGGTGGACGCAGTCGTCAGCCCTCGCCACGATTTGCGGTAAAGACAGCGTCGCCACCAGAATCCAGCACCACGTTATTGAATTGCGCATGCCTTTTCCTTCGCAGGTGCGTCTTGGCAGCCCAGCGCTTTGCGTATTCCGGGGTCAAGGCCCAGCACGTTGGCAATGCGGTAGTGGCCCAGGGGGTGGTTTCCGTCGTCGCCACTGCCGCAGTAAAGCGACCAGCTCTGGCGAAGCATGTCGAAGCGCTCCTGCGCGCCCAGCTGCGGCGCCTCGTTAAAGTACGCCACCGCGGCCTGCGCGCTCCAAAAGTCGGCCACGATTTCGCCCCGGTGGGACGCCGAGATGTTTCCGCGCAGCTGAGCCTCGATTTCGTCGGTCGAGCCCGTGAAGGTGCCACCGGTTGACGTCATGCCATCGATGTTGCCATTGGCCACGCAGCTCATATACTTTTCGTAAGTCTTAGGAAAGGGCCCCGGGTCGATCGTGTGGCCCAGCTCGTGCCCGATGACCCCGAAGATGTTCCGGAAATTTTTCACCCGGTCTTCACCGCTGCCCTCGGCCCTTAAAAAAGTGCCGGCGCAAAAGATGACAACACGTTGGCCGCCTACCGAGGTCTGAAACGCGTTGTCGCCCATATGGTCGGCTCCGCACCAGGCGCTGTACGCTGTGGCCAGCGCGTCGCGGCTAGCGGCTATGATGGACGGCATGGCGTCGATGTCGAAGTCGAGCAGGACCTTGGTATCAATAATGGCGGCTTTCATGAGCTGAGCGCTGGCCCAGCTCAGCTTGCCCGCCGCCATCTGAGCATCGACGGCTTTGAGCTCATAACCGCGCGCGTACTCGGCGTAGGTACTCATGGTGTCGCGCTCGATGGCCTGGTAACGGTCAGTGGTGTAGCGCGTGCGCAGCGCCTCGTATTCCGCAATCGCACCGGGAATCAGGGCGAGCTTCGCGAGTGTTTTTTTGAGCTCTTCTGGTGCCTTTACCGAAGCTGGAACCTGGTCCAAACCATGTTTTTTGGCCAGCAGCTCCAGCGCGTGCGCCGAAGCTTCGTCCATGAAACGGCGAAAATTTTTCTCGCGATATTCGTTGCCGCCACCATAGGAGGCGCAGATGGAAAGATAAGGGTCGGCGCAGAACCCCGCTGGCGTGGCCTGGCCGGGCATGGCGGCTCTCATGATGTCGGCTGGAAGCGGAATTTGCGGGGCCTTGGGCGGGCAGGGCGCAACCACGCTGCCCTTTCCGGCATGCGCGGTGCCCGAAATCAGGCAGCTCAAAAGCAAGGACAGGGCAACTTGGTTTTTCATGGCTCGCTCTCCTCTTGCCTCTCTATAGAGCAAGTATGGAGCCACGCGAGCGCCGCGCGGGGTGCGCGCCGGCGGCCTTAACGCAATGAAAGAGCTCGCTTCTTTTCAGGGGTATTCTATAGAGATGACTGATGGGGCGGACAGCGCCTACGGCATAGACCGCTGCCTTTGCCTTGCCAGTGCGCAGAACTTGGACGGTGCTTGATTTTTGCTGACTAGTACCCCGCCCGCATAAAGATCGCGCTTTTGAGCAAGGATTTTTCCGTAGAGCGAGGAAGCGGAACGCAAAAAACCGGAACCATCCCCGGTGCGGGCTGGTGAGGATTTTTTGTGATCCGCTGACGAAGCTCTGCGGGAAAAACCGCCGCTCAAAACGTGATCGTTACGCGGGCGGGGTACTAGTGGTAAGCGCGCCGAAGCTCGGTGTGGTGGCGCTCTTTCAGGTGCCCACGCCGCGAACACATCAAATCGGTGATGTCGATCTGGTAGCTGATCATCACGCCCTGCTCCGCGTCGTAAAACTCCTGGTAGCAGTCGGGAAAGCCAAGCACGTGGCCGTACTCGTGGCGGATGGTCCAGCGCACGTTGTATTCGGTGAGCGGCGCGTTTTCGTCCATGGTGATTTCGTTTCCGGCCAGGCCGTTGACGTGCGGGGTTGCTCCGGGAACGAATACCAGATGGGGAGTGCTGTTCGGATCGGCATTGGCGACGAAGTCGAGCAGCAGTTTCCAGCCGTTCCATTTCCACTCGTCTTCGATGTTCGTGCTCAGAAACTGCTGAAAGATGTCGGTGGGCTGCACGAACGGTACGTGCATGGACTGGTCGCGGTCGTCCCAGCGCACGTCGGAGCGTTTGACGCTGATGTTGAAAAAAGACTCAAAGAGGTGCATCGAACGCCCCAGAAACCGCTGATAGAGCTTATAGGCGGCGCCCTTGGCCAGCTGCGCGTCGACCGTTTTGGCGCAGCCCGAGACGGAATTGTTGAGGCACATACCGATCAGATACGACCGGTATCTTGCTTGAGTTTCGCTATTGAGCGAGGCCCAATGCTCCAGCTTTTCTTTGAGATCGTTTACCTTCTTAAAAAAATAATAGCCGCGCACGTCATTCGCTTTACGGCGTGCGAGCTCGTCCAGATAGGGTGCCATGAGGCGCCAGCGGGCGGCGTTCTGATAAGCACGATCCAGTTTCAGGCCCCAGTCCAGATAGCCGGCCTCGTCGATGGGCGGGCCGGCGGTGAAGGGTGCGTCGCCCAGCAGAACTGCTTTCATTTCCTGCGGCAACGCCGAAACCAGCTCGTCGTAGTTGGCCTGAATAAGGGCTGGGTTATAGGTCTTGGGCTGCTCGACGGGATACGCCAGCTGGGTTTCCGCCGTACTGAACGAAAGCTTCTGGGCTTCGCCGCGGCTTTGGTTGATATAGGTGAGCCAATCCAGGTTTTTGCGACCCACGGTCAGAATGGCATCGAGGGGGTCGCCGGCGAGGGTGTTGAGGATCATGGACTCGGACTCGGGCTCAGACTTGGACTCGGGCTCAGACTTGGACTCGGGCTCAGACTTGGACTCGGGCTCAGACTTGGACTCGGGCCCGCTTTTTTCGAGAATGCGCGCATACTCGGCGCCCGTCATATCCAGATCAAGATGGGGCAGTGGACCTGCCGCGAAACCGACCGAAGCGAAAAACATCGAAGCTAACAAGATTCCTGTATTCATGAACCAGGTCACTAACTCGATGTCGCGTCGATTGTCAAAGCCCGCTGGCAGGGGTAGTCGAGATGAGCTTCCACTCGCCTTCGCGCAGGGCATATTCCACGACGTCGATCTTGAAGTTCACGTAATGCATGACAGTTTTTCGATCAATATTGCCGTTGCCTTCGCTGCACCACTCAATTTCGCGGTCGCTCAGCACGCCAGGGGCCGAGTACTTTTCAGTCTCGCGCCTTAAAAGCAGACGCCCACGCTGGGTGGTGCGGACCCGGCTGTCCTTTTCGATGGTCAGGCGTTCCACCTGCACGGGTTCGACGCTATAGTCGTAAAAGACGACCTCGGTCAGATTGCCGGCTTTGTCGTAGTGGCGCTGGATATTAGGTTTGCCCTTTTCGGCGGCTGAGGCTGCAAGCAGCGTAGACAGCGCAATCAAGCTAAACAGCTGAAACCCCCTGGTTGTTCTTAGTTGGCCGAACGAAAAGCCAGTACTGATCGCAGCATATCATCAGCCAGGTCAAAATCCGAGCCGTCCGGATCTTCAAGGCCGGCGGCTTCTTTCCACGAGTCTGGGGCTTCAGGGTGGGGCCCGGTGACTACGACGTGGCCATGGCCGTAGCGTACCGCGATGGTTGCCGCTTTTCCGTCTTCATAGGTGGCAATGACGTTGACAGGGGAGCTTGCCGGAAATTCAAAATACCCACCGCCTTCGAAGTAAACGTGCCGTTGCTTGCCCCGCCAGTCCAGCATCACCATGACCGCTTTTGCGTCGTCGCGCCGGTCGCGCGTGGTTCCTGGAATGAAGCCCAGCCCTTCGATCGTATTTTCGTTGTCCACCTTGGCGTCGGCCAGAAAAGCGCCGGCGCAAAAGCCCAGGTATCCGCCGCCGGCATGCACGAAGTCGCGCAGCCACTGCTTTTGCTGGGCAGTCATGAGTTT
>JACQAW010000039.1 GCA_016194725.1 Deltaproteobacteria bacterium | reverse complement strand
GGCCGATTTTCGCAAGGTGCAGAATCTCATGCTGGGGGTTTTTGAGTCGCAGGGCATTCGATTTGAAGACGTTCTGATTTGTCCGCACTTCAAGAAGGACCAGTGTATGTGCCGCAAGCCCAATCTGGGGCTGGTGCGGCCTTTTTTAACCTCTGGAAACCTGGATATGGCCCGGTCGGCCGTGATCGGTGATCGGGAGACGGATCTGGAGCTGGCGACGAATATGGGCATTTCCGGTATTCGCATCGGCATTGCGCCGAATGAAAACTGGCAGGAGATTGCGCGCATGTTGACAACCACACCGCGCAGGGGCCGGGCCACTCGCAAAACGCGTGAGACGACGATTTCGGTGGAGGTGGATCTGGACAGCCAGAGTCCCAGCGAAGTTTCCACCGGCATCGGTTTTTACGACCACATGCTCGAGCAGATCGCCAAACATGGCGGCTTCAACATGAGACTCAAGACCACCGGCGACCTGCACGTCGACGAGCATCACACGGTCGAAGACACCGCGTTGGCGCTGGGCGAGGCGCTGCGAGCCGCTCTGGGCGACAAGCTCGGGATCGGCCGCTATGGTTTCGTGCTGCCCATGGACGAGGCTGAGGCAAGAGTCTCGATTGACCTGAGCGCGCGGCCCTTTTTGCTGTTCAAGGGAACTTTTCCCCGCGAGAACGTGGGCGGCCTGCCCACCGAGCTGGTCTCGCATTTTTTCAGAAGCCTGTCCGACACTCTGGGCGCGGCCTTGCACATCGAGGTGCAGGGCGAGAACGCCCACCACATGGTCGAAGCCAGCTTCAAGGGCGTGGCCCGCGCGCTGCGCATGGCGATTGCGCGCACGGGGGGCAGCGAGCTGCCGTCGACGAAAGGAAAGCTGTGATTGCCATTGTCGACACCGGCGGCGCGAATCTGACGTCGGTGGTGAATGCGCTGGGGCGTCTGGGCGTAGCCGGCTCGATTGACGAGCTGCTGACCAGCGATCCGCTGAAGATCAAAAGCGCGAGCCATGTGTTTTTGCCTGGCGTGGGTGCAGCGGGCGACGCGATGGCGCGGCTGGAGAAATCAAAGCTGGGCGATTGCCTGCGTGGCCTGAAGCAGCCCGTGCTGGGTATCTGCCTGGGAATGCAAATTCTTTTTGACCGTTCCGACGAGGGCGCCGTGGATTGCCTGAAAATCATGCCGGGCAGGGTGAGTAGAATTCAGGCGGTGCCGGGGCTGTCCGTTCCCCACATGGGCTGGAACCGGATCCGCATTGAAAAGCAGGCAAAATGCCCGCTACTCGAAGGTATCCCCGATGAGAGTTTCTTTTATTTCATCCACTCCTTTGTCGCGCCCCCGGGCAAACACGTCGTGGCGACAAGCCGGCATGGCGGGCGTTTTCCGGCTGTCGTGCAAAAAGACAATGTCTTTGGCGTGCAGTTTCACCCCGAGCGTTCTTCGGAAGCCGGTGCGGCGTTGTTGAGGAATTTTTTAGAGTTATGAAACTTTATCCGGCAATCGACCTCATCAATGGAGCCTGTGTGCGACTGTCACAGGGAAAGTTCGAGCAGTCGACGACCTATCAGGCCGCGCCGCTCGAAGTTGCAAGGGCCTATGCCGACGCCGGCGCAAGCTACCTGCACGTCGTTGACCTGGACGGCGCCAAGGCCGGGCGACTGGCGCAGGCGCCCTTGATTCTGGATATCGTGCGTGCGTGCGGGCTGAAAGTGCAAGTCGGCGGCGGCGTGCGCACGCCAGCTGATGTGCGGCTGCTGCTGGATGGCGGCGTGGACCGCGTGGTGATTGGCAGCCTGGCTTCGCGCGATCCTCAGGCCACGATGAAGCTTTTCGACGATTTCGGCGGCAGCCGAATTACGGTAGGCTTGGACGTAAAAATAAAAACTGAAGATTCGGTGCGGGTGGCGATGGTCGCCACCGACGGCTGGCAGGTCACCGGCGCGAGCACGGCAACCAGTGTCCTCGACCGTTACGTCGGTGCGGGTTTGCAAAGCGTGCTGTGCACCGACATCGGCCGCGACGGCATGCTGGCCGGTCCGAGTTTTGACTGGTACCAGGAGCTGCGAGTGCGTTACCCAGCCCTCGAGCTTCAAGCCTCGGGTGGAGTTTCCTCGCTGGATGATCTGTGGAAGCTCGCGGCCATGGGCATGGGCGCCGCGATTATCGGCAAGGCGCTTTACGAAAACCGCTTCACCCTGGCCCAGGCCCTGAAAGAGAGCCTCAGATGGTGAGTCGCAGAATCATTCCCTGCCTGGACGTGCGGGACGGCAAGGTGGTCAAGGGCGTGAAGTTTCGCGACCATCGCATTCTGGGCGATATTCTGGAGTTCGCCCGGCGTTACCGCGACCAGGGCGCCGACGAGCTCGTGTTCTATGACATCGCGGCCAGCGCCGAAGGGCGAGTGGTGTCGCGCGACTGGGTAGGCGATACCGCGCGGCTGCTCGACATCCCGTTTTGCGTGGCGGGTGGAATTCGCTCGGTCGACGACGCCCGCGAGGTTTTGCACGCCGGGGCCGACAAGATCTCGATCAACAGTCCGGCTCTCGAGAATCCGCGGCTGATTACCGACCTCGCTACGGCATTTGGCTCGCAGTGCGTGGTCGTGGGCATCGATTCCCTGGCCGAAGACGGCGATTACTGGGTTTATCAGTATACGGGCAGCGAGGTGAAAGTACGCTCGACGCGTCGGCGCACGCTGGACTGGATCAAGGACGTTCAGAAATTTGGAGCCGGCGAGATCGTCTTGAACTGCATGAGCAACGACGGGGTGGGGCAGGGCTATGATCTGGCACAGCTCAAGGCGGCTCGCGCGTTGTCGCACGTTCCGCTGATTGCCTCGGGCGGCGCGGGCAAGCCAGAGCATTTCGAACAGGTCTTTCGCGAAACCGGCGTGGAGGGAGCGCTTGCCGCGGGCGTTTTTCACCGGGGTGAGATCATGATCGCGGATTTAAAGAAACGGCTTGCGGAGAGCGGAATCGAGGTTCGACAATGAAAGCAGAAGAAGTTGCGGCACTGTCCTGGGACAAGATGGCTGGGCTGCTGCCTGCCGTGGTGCAGGACGCGCGGAACCTTCAAGTTTTGATGGTGGGCTATATGACCCGTGAGGCGCTCGAGCAAACTCTGGCAACGGGGAAGGTGACTTTCTTCAGCCGCTCCAAAAATCGCCTGTGGACCAAGGGCGAAACCTCGGGCCATTTTCTGGAGCTTGCCGGGGTCAGCGCAGACTGCGACAGCGATGCGCTGGTGGTGCGCGCCATCGCCCATGGGCCCACCTGCCACAAGGGCACGCAGAGTTGCTTTGGCACGTTGGGAGTGGAGTCGGATGCAGGCCTGGGTTTTCTGGACAAGCTTTGGACCGTGATCGAAGAGCGCCATCGCCTGATGCCGGAAGGCTCTTATACGACCAGCCTGTTCCGCAAGGGCCTGGACCGCATGGCCCAAAAGGTGGGCGAAGAGGCCGTGGAGACCATAATCGCCGCAAAAAACTCCGAGAAAGAACCTTTTCTGGGCGAGGCCGCGGATCTGCTTTACCATCTTCTGATTTTGCTCAAAGGACGAGGAGTCAGTTTTTATGAGGTGATTGCGACTCTTGCCAGTCGCCACCGGTAAAAATACCGGGCACCGGTAGCCATTGCCATCGGTGCCCGGTTACATTTACACAAGTCGAGTAGACGAAATCAGGTTTTGGCTTGGCCGCCTTTTTCCTGGCCACCCTTGGCCTGGCCACCTTTTTCCTGGCCACCCTTGGCCTGGCCACCTTTTTCCTGACCACCTTTGGCCTGGCCGCCCTTCATCTGACCGCCTTTGACCTGGCCGCCTTTTTCCTGACCGCCTTTTTCCTGACCGCCTTTGATCTGGCCGCCCTTTACCTGGCCGCCGGTATTGGTGTCAGAAAGAGCGAGTCGGCCATTGTCCTGGTGCCAAAAGCCGCCGTAGTAAGGGTAAAAGCCACCATAGTATGGATAAAAGTAGGGATTAAATCCACCCCAACCCCAACCACCCCAACCCCAACCACCCCAGTGGTGGTGACCACCCCACCACGCGAATGAGCTCACGCTCATCAGCATGCCGACGACCGTGAGTATTACTGTAGTATATCTCTTCATTTTAGTTGCCTCCGTTTATAAAGTGATTCCATTTACAATTGAATAACAACTTATTGTCCGGGGGATGTCGAGATAGCCCGCGCAAGAGCGAGCGGCATTTGCGATGTGAGCCGGGCATCGGTCTACCTGCCGATGCCCGGCCTCATTTAAACAAATCGACTACACGAATAGAGCGCGTGGACTAGGACTTGGCCTGTCCGCCCTTTTCCTGACCACCTTTCACCTGACCACCCTTCTCCTGGCCGCCTTTTTCCTGACCGCCCTTGATGGCCTGTCCGCCCTTCTCCTGTCCACCTTTCATCTGACCGCCTTTTTCCTGAATGCCCGTGCCGGTATCGCCCAGAGCCAGCGCACCGTTACCCTGGTGCCAGTTGTGGCCATAGTAGGGGTTATACCAAGGGTTGTACCATCCGCCATAGCCCCAGCCGTGGCCCCACCCGTGGCCCCAGCCCCAGCCATGGCCCCAGCCATGACCCCAGCCGTGACCCCAATGACCCCACGCAAATGAGCTCACGCTCATCATCAAGCCGACAACCGTCAGGATCGCTGTAGTTGACTTCTTCATATAGTTCGCCTCCATTTATAAAGTGGTTACGTTTACATTTGAATAACAACTTATTCTTTGAAGGGTGTCTAGAATGCCTGCGCTAGGAGCGACGCGTCCGAGTGCCGCGGTGGTTTATGGCTTATTTGATCGATTTTTGAAGATAAGCGCGCTGGAACGGGCTGAGCTGCGGAACGTGGTCCAGAAAACGCCGGGCTGATTTTAAAACCTCGGACGAGAGCGCGGGCACGAGCCGCACCAGCGAGGTAGCCGTCAGAAAGCCGAACTTGGTTTTGAGCCCCGCGCCGCCTTCGATGTAGTTTCCGAAAAACGAAAGCTGAAAACGCACGATGGCCTGGTCCTGTTCGACGAAAATAAGCTCGCAGTTGTTGCGGCTGCGAAATCTGCGGACGGTGCCGTCGGCCGTGGCTTTGACTTCGCCGGCAGGCACCTCGATCAGGTTCATGGCCGAGAGCTCCAGGGCAAAGAGCTGCTGGACCTGAGTCCGAATTCCGGAGCTTTGCGGAAAGGAGCAGCCAATCGTGGTGGCCGAGGCGTGCACGACGACAAGCTCGGTTTTACATCGCCCGCCTGGCAGCACCATGGTGCCCGACAGGCGGCTGCCTGCCGATGGACGCTTGATCACCGGGGCGTTGCACAGGCCAATGCCGTCCTCGGACAGGTTGACGACCTCGAAGTCGATACGCGGGTAACGGGGGTCCTCGAGTGAAAACAGGATTCCCGAAAGCGGGTGAATCTCGAGCCGCGGCCCACGTGGCACGCGGGCGCGTTTTCTTTGGGCTTTGAATACCCGCTTGAGTTTCTTGAGCAATTTGGCTTCCTTTGGCTTCGATTTTAACACCAAGCGTGCTAAGACCCAAGAATGATTACCACCAGCAATATCAGCCTGAGCTTCGGCAGCCAGAAGCTGTTCGAAGACGTCAATATCAAGTTCGTGCCGGGCAACTGTTACGGGTTGATCGGCGCCAATGGCGCGGGTAAATCGACTTTCATCAAGATTTTGTCCGGTGACGTTTCGGCCAATACCGGTGTGGTCAGCATTACGCCGGGCGAACGCCTGGCTGTGCTGAAACAGGACCATTTTCAGTTCGACGACCTGGCGGTGCTCAAGACGGTCATGCTGGGCCAGCCGCGCCTGTCCTCGCTAATCGCTGAAAAAGAGGCGCTCTACGCGAAGCCTGAGATGACTGATGAAGACGGTATCAAGGCGGGCGAGCTGGAAGGCCTTTTTGCCGACTTGGGCGGCTGGACCGCCGAATCCGACGCCGCCGTGCTGCTCGATGGCTTGGGAATCAAGACCGAGAGCCACGAAAAGCTCATGCGCGACCTGAGCGGCGCGGAAAAAGTGAAAGTCCTGCTGGCGCAGGCCCTGTTCGGCAGCCCCGATATTCTGCTGCTCGACGAACCCACCAACCATCTGGACATCGCCGCGATTCACTGGCTCGAGGAGTTTTTGGCCAACTACGAGAAAACGGTCGTCGTGGTATCGCATGACCGCCATTTCCTGAACAAGGTGTGCACCCACATGGCCGACATCGACTTCGGCAAGATCACGTTGCGCACCGGCAACTATGACTTCTGGTACGAGTCCAGCCAGCTGGCCCTGAAGCTTCTTCAAGATTCGCAAAAGCGCACCAAAGACAAAGCCGATGACCTCAAGGCGTTTATAGCGCGCTTCAGCGCCAACGCCTCCAAATCCAAGCAAGCCACTTCGCGCAAAAAGATGCTCGAAAAGCTGACCATCGAAGACATCGTGCCGTCCACGCGCCGCTATCCCTTCGTGAGCTTCAAGCCCGAACGCGAGGCGGGTGACCAGCTGCTGATGGTGCGCGAGCTGAACAAGACGGTGGATGGCGTGCGGTTGCTCAATAACGTTTCGTTTACCGTGCACAAGGGCAACAAGATCGTTTTCACGGAGGACAGCGAAGCGTCTTCGAATTCGATCAGCATGCTTTTCTCGATACTGGTAGGCGAGGAAAAGGCTGATTCGGGCGCTTTCAACTGGGGCGTCACCACGTCGCAGACTTACTTTCCCAAGGACAACGCGAAATACTTTCAAGGCAATCCGCTGACGCTGGTCGACTGGCTGCGCCAGTTTTCGAAGGACCAGTCCGAAAACTTCGTGCGCGGGTTTCTGGGCCGCATGCTTTTCACGGGCGATGAGTCGATGAAAAAGACCAACGTGCTTTCGGGGGGCGAGCGCGTGCGTTGCATGCTCTCGCGCATGATGCTGTCGGGCGCCAACGTGCTGGTGCTCGACGAACCCACGAATCATCTGGATCTGGAGTCCATCACGGCGCTCAATGACTCGCTCAAGAGCTTCAATGGCACGGTGCTGTTTACCTCGCACGACCATCAGTTTGTGCAGACCGTGGCAAACCGGGTCATTGAATTCAGCCGCGCCGGAATTTCAGACTACGACATGAGCTACGACGAGTATCTGCACAAGAAGGGCCTCGAGTAAGTCATGGCTTGGCCCCTCTTCGAGCGTCTGCCCACCGTGGCCGAAGCCGAGAGCCAGACCCTTGACCGCTTTCTGGAATACGTCGCCGACGCCCGGCTCGAGCTATATCCGGCCCAGGAAGAGGCGATTCTTGAGCTGTATGGCGGAAAGAACGTCATTCTCAACACGCCCACCGGTTCCGGCAAGTCGCTGGTGGCTGCGGCCTTGCATTTTCACGCGTTGGCGCACGGCAAGCGCTCGATTTACACGTGCCCCATCAAAGCGCTGGTGAACGAGAAATTTCTCGCGCTCTGCCGCGATTTTGGTCCCGAGCAGGTGGGCATGATTACGGGCGACGCCAGCGTGAACCCCGGCGCGCCCATACTTTGCTGTACCGCCGAAATTCTTTCCAACGACGCCCTGCGCCTGGGCAGGCGCGCACCGTTTGACGACGTGATCATGGACGAGTTCCATTATTACTCCGACCGCGAGCGCGGGGTGGCTTGGCAAATTCCGCTCCTGACCATGCCCCAGTCGCGCTTTCTGCTCATGTCGGCCACCATTGGCGACCCGTCGCCGTTCGAAACGGCGCTGACCAGGTTGAACCAGCGCGAAACCGTCGTGGTGCGGTCGGCCGAGCGTCCGGTGCCGCTGGACTACGAATATGGCGAAACACCGCTGCATGAAACCGTGGCGCGGCTGATTGCCTCGGGAAAAACCCCGATCTACCTGGTGCAGTTCACTCAAAGGGAATGCGCCGAAGAGGCGCAGAACTTCATGAGCCTGGACTTTTGCACCAAAGAAGAGAAAAAGACGATTGCCGAAGCGCTCGAAGGCACCAAATTCACGAGCCCCTACGGCAAGGAGATCCAGAAATTTTTAAAACATGGCTTGGGCCTGCACCATGGGGGGCTGCTGCCCAAGTACCGTATTTTAGTCGAAAAGCTCGCCCAGCGCGGGCTGCTCAAGATCATCTTCGGCACCGACACGCTTGGCGTGGGCGTGAATATTCCCATCCGCACGGTGCTGTTCACCAAGCTGTGCAAATACGACGGCGAAAAAACCACCATTCTGAGCGTGCGCGACTTTCAGCAGATCAGCGGCCGTGCCGGGCGCCGGGGCTTTGATACCCAGGGCACGGTGGTGGTGCAGGCGCCCGAGCACATCATCGAGAACTTGCGGCAGGAAAGCAAAGCCGCTGGCGACGCCAAAAAGCTCAAGAAGCTGGTGAAAAAGAAACCACCCGAAAAAGGCTACCTGCCCTGGACCCGCGAGACGTTTGACAAGCTGGTCAAGGGAATGCCCGAGCCGCTCATCTCGCGTTTTCAGGTGTCGCACGCCATGCTGCTCAATGTGCTGGGCCGCCAGCTTGACGACGACGGCAGCGACGGGCGACGCGCCATGCAGCGAATTATTCGCGATTGTCACGAAACCGAAGTCACCCGCAAGCGCCTGGGCCGCACGGCCTTTCAGCTCTTTCGCTCGCTGGTGGATCGAAAAATCATCGAATTCAAGCCGCTCAGAATCAATATCGACCTTCAGCAAGACTTCTCGCTAAACCACACGCTTTCGCTTTATCTGCTGGACGCGATTCAGGCTCTGGACCCCGAGCACGAAGATTACGCCGTGGATTTATTGACGTTGGTGGAGTCGATTCTGGAGGATCCGGATCTGATTCTGCGCAAGCAGCTGGACCGCCTCAAGACGATCAAGATGGGCGAGCTCAAGATGCAGGGCCTGGACTTTGACGATCGCATCGCGGAACTTGAAAAGCTCGAGTACCCCAAGCCCAATCGTGACTTCATCTACGAGACGTTTAATACGTTTTCCGCGGCGCACCCTTGGGTGGGTCAGGAAAACATTCGTCCCAAGTCGATTGCGCGCGAGCTGTTCGAGACGTTTCAATCTTTCACGGAGTATATCCGTGATTATGACTTGCAGCGCGCTGAGGGGATTTTGCTGCGCTACCTGTCGCAGGTGTACAAGGTGCTCGTGCAAACCGTGCCTGCCGCCGCCCGAACCGAAGAGGTCGAGGCCATCATCGATTACCTGGGCACCATGATTCGGTCGATCGATTCCAGTCTGCTTGACGAGTGGGAGCAGCTGCGCAATCCATTGTACGTGCCCGCCGCTTCCAATGCCGACGCGGAGGCGCTGGCCGAAGCCGCCGCGCGCGCCGCTGACGTTACGCGCGACAAACGGGCCTTCACGATCCAGGTGCGCAACGAGGTGTTTCGTTTTGTGCGCGCGCTGGCCAGCGGGGACTATGAGGCGGCGGTGGCCCAGGTTCAGACGGCCGATACCCCTGATTCGCTCAAGGCGCGGCTCGCCCCATTTTATTCCGAGCACGCTCGCATTTTGACGGATACCAAGGCTAGAAATCCGCAGCACACGAGTATCAGTCCCGACGAAACCGGCGCGGCTTGGGTGGTGCAGCAGATGCTGAGGGACGCCGAAGAGCACAATGACTGGGTGGTTGAGTTCAGGGTGGAGCTTGCGGCCTCGCGCGAAGCCAGCCGGCCCGTACTTACATTAGTGGGAATCAGACAAATCTAGAAACTACCGGTGTCCCGTGACCTGTGACCGGTTGACAGTGAACGGTACCTGTCCCTGACCCGGGTCCCGTTCCTGTCCCTGTAACCGATCTACTGATGCGCGAGATCAGAGCAAGTAGCGCGGCTCGAGTCCGCCGCATTCTTATAGTTATGTCGAACCAGCGTCAGCACCGTCGGCCCGTGGTGCCCCGGCGCATGACTCATCGTAAGCACGCCCGCAAAGCCTCCGTATGTCGTGCCCTGCACGCCAGTCAAGTGATCGTGATCAAAACCGACGTGGTTTTGCTCGATATCGATTTGCGACGGGTGGCTCAGCTGCAGCTGCGTGCCTTGAACCTCGATGGTGGCACGCTCGTTGAGCGGGTGAGCCAGGTCGTAAGCAAAGCCAGTGGTGAGCACTTTGAAAGAGCAGGCTTCGCCCTTTTCGGTGACGCCACGGTATTCGCCAAGCTCAAGATGCGCAAAACATGGGATAGCGGCAAAAAAGGCCAGGATCGCGATAAATTTCATAAGATTTTTCCCCCTGAAGTTTGAAAAACACTAGGTGAGCACTCGCAATCTGCCAAGCTGGTTTATAATGTGAGCATGAAGTTCAGCCTCATGTTTTTACTGGCACTGGTTGCGATGGCAGGTGAGGGCGGCGACTACATGCTGCGTGACTCAGCGCATTTTGAGACGGTGCGCGACGAGGCCCTGGCCTGTTTGCACCGCGAAAGTACCCAGGCGAGACTGGAAGCCTTCTACGCAGCGCTCCCGCAGACCGCGAGCCTGGGCACGCTTGCAAGCCAGCGGGCCTATCTGTCCTTTCGAAAGCTTTTGAAATATTGCAAGGTCAAGCAATACGTTTCGGAGCCTGTGGAAAAAATACGGCGGCATTGAGCCGGCGCTCATGAGCCCTGAAGGGTTGGAGTTCGTGCGAAAGTATTACAAGAGCTCCTGCGAATAGAGCATCACAGCTTGGGCGAAAGATTCACCGGAATTCCCAGTTGCTCTGGGACAGGCTTTTTAGGCTCTTTTTTGACTTCCTGGGCGCCAGTGGTGCCGCCGAAATCAACTGTGCTGGCGCCGCCAGTTGTGGCGGGCGGGGGCTCGGTGGTGGCGGGTGCGGCTGCTGCCGGGACGGGGTTTGAACCCGGTGTCTTGCTTGCGGCCGGCGCGCGATCGGCGGTAGCTGATTTGAAGGCGGATTCCAGCGGGTCGGTCATCGAGGCCGGGGTGCTTTGATTTTTCGTCACCTTCACGCGAACCACCTGCACCTTGACCAGGATGCTCAGCACCTTGTCGGGGTCCGGGCTTTGGCCCTGTTCCAGCGAGCCATCCGAAAGAAACGCCAGTGGGTCGGGCTCTTCGGCCTGGCACGGCGACGCGCCTGCGCAGAAAGCCAGCAATGCCCCGATGACGAAATTCCGAGTCCCCATGCCCCATTGTACCTTGGAAAGCACGGCTTCTACATCGTATGGAAACTGCTACTGAAGCTGAACCTGACTGGTAAACAGCGGCTCCAGCGCGCCGCTGTCAAACGAGCCGTACTCTATTCCGCCCTCGTCGGTGTCCAGCTCCGCTATCAACTTTAGATATTTATAGAGTTTGACGTGAATGTGCCCGCGCAGCGTTTCAAAGTCGTGGTAGGTGCGGCCCTGAGGCGTGGTGAAGGGCAGGTCCATGAACTTCGCGCGCGGAGCCGTGGCCGACAGGTGAATTTCCTCGCCGCGCCGGTTGCGCGCCGAAACTTCCCAGCGCCCGAACTTCACGTCGGTGCGCACGGG
>JACQAW010000038.1 GCA_016194725.1 Deltaproteobacteria bacterium | reverse complement strand
GACTAGAACCTGGATTCCCACAATATTGTCGAAGTAAGTCGTCTCTTGAAATACCCTCTGAGGGTTCACCGCCAGGAGGATCGTTTGAAGGCCCGAAACACCTGGTGCAAAGGTCGTCTGAAAAGTCTTGAACTCCACTCCGTTGTCGGTGGCAAGCCTATTGAGATCCAAAGACTGCTGCTTGGTCTCTGAGACGCTCTGAAGCGTGAGGGGCACGCTGCAGCCACTACCGCCACCACCCTTGCTGGCAGGAGAGCCACCCAGGCACCCGACGCTAGACATGCCGGTGCCGCGCACCGGCACCGTTACCAGCACCGGCACTCCTGCCGGCACAATCGGCTTGGGATTTGCGCCTGTGGAAAAAGCCAGCGGGCTGCCATCAAGCTTGGTTACACCCGGCGTGGAGAGCGCGAGATTAAAGATGTTTGGCGGCGGCAGCGGCAGTTGGTCTACCACGAACACTTGAGTCGTGGCGCTATCAGCAAACGGCGGTGTGCTTGGATCCAGAATGGCGGTAATGGTCTCAAAGCCGGTTTGCGTGAAAGTCACAAGATAAGTCAGTGTAACAACTCCGCCTTGCAAAGCAAACTGGCGCAGCCCCACTTCTTGGGGGTAGGCCGCGCCTTCCACCAGCAGGGTTACCGTGATGACGCGAGGATCACGGACGCTGATTTGCGTGCCTAAGGTGGTGACCAGCACCGAGACCTGGACGAATGCCGGAATAGTTTTGCCAAATGGACTGAGGACCTGAATTCCAGCAATGAAAAGACTGATGTTGCCGCAGTTTGGGTAGGGCGTCACTTCACAGCCACCGGGATCAAGGCAAGTGGTCAGCGTGCAGGCGCAGGTATCAACCGTCGAGCATTCCACCGTGGATTCGTCCAGCGCACTGCACTGTATCGGATCGGGGCATGAGGCAGGGGGCAAAATACCTGCGTGGGCGTGTGGTGGCTGGCCCAAAGCCGTAAAAGCGATTAAACCAAGAATGAGATATACGGTTTGGTTCATAATCCCTCTGTAAAAAAGAAGGCACGTCCCACGAGCTTTCATTGCTAAAAGCTGGCCTCAACGCCCGGCCGTGAGTCTGATATTACGCTTCGATCGCCGCCAACCAAGCTCATATAAAGCTCATAACTGAGTGTGGTTAGAGGGCCGGGTCGCTGGAAAATGTCAGAAGCGCTGAATTGTCAGCAGCAACAATGCGCAGCCCTGGCTCCACTATCGGCAAGCAGGGAATAACGGCTTTACCGCACGTAGATTTTCGCAATGGAGTCTTGATGCTTGAGCTTCCAGCCGGCTCGAGCCAGTTCGCCGACGATGGGGGTGCAGTGGTAATCAAGAATCAGCCAGTCTACGTTCCAGCGGTCAAGAGCGGCAAGCCCTCGCGGGCCCCCGCCGCAGATGGTGTGGAGCTGGGTGATGATTTCTCCACCATAAAAGTCGACACGCGGGTCAACGAAGACTTTGGTCGCCGGAACCGCATATAGCAAATAGCCTCCCAAGGAATGCGCGTTGAACATGCGGCCATGAAATTCAGCCTCGTGGCCAAGAATGAAGTCCGTGGCTTCGACAGGCTGATACTTAAGCTCGTCGCGCACGGCCCGCGGCGAGGCCCATTCGACGAACACCCAGCGTGCACATCCAAAAACAAGCATGGCCAGCACGCCGCACCAGATGCAATCGCTCACAACGCTCTGGCGCGGTGTTTCCGGGTGCCGGGGTGACCGAGCTGCAAAAACGAGCTGGGCTGCCTGGTCCAGGCCCGCCGCCACTGCAGGAAAAGATACGATCGCGAAAAATGGGATATTTCTGCGCGCCACAAAGGTCAGTGCGGTAAATGCGCCAATCATGAAAGCATCACGAACTGCAAAGCGGGTTTCCTTTTGCCGGTAAAGGCTTCGACCAATCCAGAACAGCACGCACGCGATGATAGCCGCAAAGGCGACTCCTTCATCATAGAAGCCCAGGTCAAAGGGCAGATACTCTTCAAGGCCGACCAAAGCGGCGGAGTCACGAAGAAAACCCAATACTTGAAGATGAAGTTTGATTCCATAAGGCGTGGCGAGCGTCCCGGCTGCTACGGCACCTAAAACCAGCACGGCATTGCGGGCCCGCGCTTTGAGGGCGGGTGACCTTCTGTCGCGACAAAAAAGATATACCGCCCCTGCCGCTTCCAGGCCAGCGAATGCCGCGAAGATCAGCACGCCCGGATGCAGGTTGCTCCACAGCGCCGTAAAGGCGAAAAACATTACGGGTGCCCAGCGATGCTGCTTCCACCGCGGCCCATCGAACACCGCGAACGCGAGCGCAAACCCAAGCCAGCTGATCAGGTGCGCCCGGCCCCGGTACCAGCACCAAAGAATGGTAAACGCCGGGGCAAGCGCCAGAATCGTCGCCGGCAGTGAGCTGCCGCGGCTGCGTGCTCGTTTTATCATCAAAGCCCCGGTCAGCGCAGCCAGCAGCGCAGACAAAAAAACGATGCCACCGAGCTGAAAGGCGCGATAGGCCAGGGCGCTGATGAGTTGGTAAAGCCAATGGTGCGAAACATAAAAGGCCGAAGCCCGGGTATAGCTCAACGTATCCAGACCAGGGGCATGGCCGTTTGTCAGGATGTCACCGCCGATGCGAATGTCGGCAAAGGTGTCCCCCTCCATGAAAACGTTAGTCCTGGCATCGGCGAAAAAAACAGCCGCAGCAAGAATGAGCGCGAAAATCAGCGCGGGCAATGACGGAAGAATCCATGCCGGTAACTCCAGGCGAATCTCGTGGCCGGCCTCATGGGTTTCATTCACCCCTCGATAGTATCTGGCCGGGTGCGTTTTAAGCAATGGTGATATCATTGATCAGGCAATCCATAGGTTCGGTCGCAGTTGCTGCGCTGGACGAATTAATCTGAGGAAGGCCTCTATCATGGCTCAAATCACAATCAGCCGTTCGAAGCTCCTGGCAGGAGTGGCCGTTTTGTGCAGCGTAGGGCTTGGCCTGGTTTGTTCTGAGATCATGGTGCGCTTGCATTTCACGCCACCCCGCACGGAGCCGATTCGGCTGGACGATTCGCGTGGGAATGTCGGAGCGCTTTGTTTTCCGCGCATGAGCGGAGCGAGCCTGCCGCTCGATCTCAATCGACCGGAAGACCAGGCAAAGTTTCTCAATCTGGTAGACAGGATTCACGCGAATGTGCCCGAAAGCGTCTTGGGTAAGGGCGAGCTTGAGCGGCTTCTCGAAGATGTCGCCGCGCGCGAAATGGTCTCGGCCCTAGCGCAAGAGGTGCCGCTGTGTGTGACCTATGATCTCCGTGCGCTTGAACTGTCGCCCAGATTTCTAGTGGCACCTGCCGGGTTCAAGGATACGATCGCCTTGCTTGGCGATTCATTCGTCTTCGGACATGGCCTCACCGACGCGGATACCTTCACGGCGAAGCTCGCCGAGAAAATGCATGTTAGAGTCCGGAGCTACGCCGACGCCGGAGCGAACCTGGCCGAGATCAGAGGTCAGTTCAGCCAGGCGCTTGCCGACGCGAAGCGATTTAAGTTTTCGAAGATCGTCTATGTCTATGTTCCGAACGACCCCTACATGACGACCGAGCTCGCCGAACGCCTGAGCGGCCTGAACGATTTGATGATCGTGCGGCTGCAGGGAACATTGAGCACGCCAAGGCCGCTCTCGTGGCTGATCGGCTGGGTCGAGGAGCGGTCGGCGCTGGCCCGGGCTTTCGCGTTTCAAGTGTCGACACGTTTCACGGCCGGGCAGACCGTTGCGTGGTATCGCGACATCCACGATCCCGAAAAAAATCCAAGGTTGATCGAAAGCATCGAAGCCATCTCCCGAATGAGCAATGCGGCCAGGCAGCGTGGAATCGATTTCATAGTGATGGTTTATCCACTGATGCTCGACATGGATCATTACCCGCTCATTGAAGCCCATCGCACGCTCGGCCACCTGGCGAAATCATGGAGTATTGAGCTATACGATCTTTTGCCGGTGTTCCAGCGGGAGCATGGCGGCACGACGTTATTCGTCCATCCGCTCGATCTTCATCCGAGCGCGTATGCGCAGACGATAGCGGCCACGGCGGCGGCGGCTTACCTCAAAAAACGTTGACGCCAGCGCTCGGCAAAGCCCGGCTTCCAACCCTTCCCAACCAGCTCAAGCCGCTTTCTGCGCAGTAGTGAAAAAATTTTTCAGCCACGCCTTGAAGTCTTCGGCCACCAGCGGTTTGGCCAGAACCTGCGCATCGATGCTGGTGGGGACGTCGGGCGAGATGGTGACGAAAACCACGGGAATGTTTTGAGTGGTGGGAGCGGCGGCCAGCAGCTTGCGCACGGTAAATCCGTCCATATCGGGCATCATGACGTCCAGGAGGACCAGATCAGGGCGGTGTTTGATGGCAAGCTCCACGCCGGTCTTGCCATCGGGGGCCGTGAGCGCCCAGTATCCTTCATGTTCGAGCATTTTTTTCAGCACGTGGGTGAAGTCGGGCTCGTTGTCGATGACCAGGATTGTTTTGCGTTTTTGCTTGGCCAGCGGCGACAGAACGGGCTTCTTGGATTCGACGAACTCGGTGCCGTTCCAGGGCAGCGAGAACGAGAACGTGCTGCCCGTGGCAATCTTGCTTTGCACCCAGATGGTGCCGCCGTGCTCTTCGACGATGGCCTTGGCAATGGTCAGGCCCAGGCCGGTGCCTTCTTTGGCTTTATGCGCGGCGCTTTCGGCCTGCTGAAACTTCTGAAAGATGCGCTCGAGAAAATCCTCGTGAATGCCCGCGCCGGTATCGGTGACCTCGATGATGACGCGGTCGTTTTCCCATTCGCAGGCCACGCTGACGGCGCCACCCGGCTCGGTGAACTTGATGGCGTTGGACAGCAGATTCGTCATGACCTGCTCGATGCGGTCGCGGTCAATGACCACCAGGGGGCTGAGCTGGGGTTTTTCCCAGAGCAGCTTGATGCCTTGGGTGTGCGCGAAAGCTTCGATGCCCAAGACCGCATGGTCGATAGTGTCGACGAGCGAGAACTTGTCGAAATGCATCTGTATGGCGCCGGCTTCGATTTTGGCGACATCGAGCACCTCGTTGATCAGGCGAATGAGGCGATCGGTATTTTTCTG
>JACQAW010000037.1 GCA_016194725.1 Deltaproteobacteria bacterium | reverse complement strand
AACTTCAGCGAGCAGACCGCGTTCGGTGCCGACATCCTTGGCTCGACGAAAAAAAACAGCTACATCGCGAAGGCTTCGCTGGGAACCAGCTTCTCGATCTTTCAGGTCACGGCCGGCTACGGGGTTACCCTGGGTTCGGCAAAAGTGATCACCTGGGTGCCTGAAGGATTTTCCTTCGGTGCCAACGCCTGGCTCGGAAGCAAGGTCCGCCTCATGATCTTTTACAATCAAATCGAGGCGTTCTACTTGGGAGCGACGGTGATATTCTAGAGTCTTCATGGGTAGAAATGATCAGTCCAGTTCGACAGGTAAAAGATTACCTATGTGAAGCGGGCGGGGAGGCGAGTGACATCTTGGGCATGGGTGAACAGGATGCGTTTAAGGGGCTTATTCTTGCCTCTTGCAGCCGATCGCAGTCATGCGTGCTCGAGCCTCAGAAGGCGGCACTTCGCCCGAGCGGGTGAAGGAGCAGATTGCCCTGGCACGCCAGCTTCTGGCGGCAAAAGGCGTTGAACGGAACTGAAGAGGTCTTCGGTCATGGAAGATTCCCGCAGACCGAACCGGGCTCCGGTCGGGAGATCGGCTGGGCGAAGCTGAAATCGGCATAACCGTGGTTGGCTCCCGGATAACCGAGATAATCGAAGCCCGCGCGATTCACGGCGGCGGTGTAAAACGGCGCGCGAACCAGTCTAAGCAGCAGGGTCATGCCCGGCAGAAGCGAAAGATCCGCGACAAGCCGCGCCCTTTTCTCAAGATCGAGCTTGCAGAAGGGGCGCAAATGCCTGAGGTACGCGACGGCATCAAGCGCCTTCACCAGAATTCGACAGACCAGGTCGATCGAAACCGGAAATACCTTTTCAACGTCCATCGCCGTCAAAAATTCGATCGTACCGGCCTCCTCGGCTCCGGGAGCTTTTGTCGGATCACTTCTGCTGCCCGGAATGACCGCCTCGAGAAATGCTTCGAAAGTCTTGTTCGCGTATGGCTGCCCGGCGAAAGCCCGCCTTTGGAAACCGCAGAATCCAACCCACCCCACCGCCGCCGTTTTCAAGAATGTCCGACGCTGCTCGATCATCTCGCGCCTCGTGCGTCGATCTTGTCGGCGATTCGCAACGCATTGGCTCCAATCGTCAGCGCGGGGTTGATTCCCAGAGCGCTCGGTATCGACGCCGCGTCGCTGACGAAGAGACCGGAGTGGCCGTAAACCTCGCCGTAGCCATCGACCACGCCGGTCTCGGGACTATCGCTCATCCGAGCCCCGCCCAGAAGATGGTTGCCCCCCTGATCGAGCGGAGATTTTCCCATAGTGGTCCGCATGACCCGGCCGCCACAGCCGTTTGCCACCTTCCTGGCGAGCTCAAACATGAATCTGCCATGCTCGGCCGTGTTTTTTTCCGAACGTATCCTGATCTGCGCCGCGCCGTCGTGGTCGATTCCCATGTCGATATCTGACGGAATCTGCCTCATGGCGTTCACCGGAATAAGACGATGAAGCACCTTCTCTTTCACGAAATGCTTGTGCGCAAGGCCCCAGGGCAATTGCCCTTCGAAATGCGCGTCAATTCCAGCCATGATCGGAACGGGCGAGCAGCCCGGATGCATGGTCACTCGATGCTCCTTCCAGAAGGCGTAGCTGATAATTCCCGTGTTGTTGGTGCTCTTGTAGCCATGATGATCGGCATAACGCTCCGGGGTCATGAAGACGAAGTTGACGTCGCCGTTGTTGCTGGCCCATTGGCCGAGCGCCGAGGACAGCCTGGAGAGGCCGAATTTGGATCTCATGAGCAACGGCACCGTTCCCAGGGGACCAGCTGCCAGTATGACCGTGGGGGCAGTGAAGGTTTTCGAGACTTCGGCGCCTTTCAGCGGCCTGCCGGTCAAGACGCAATCGACCTCGTAGAGATCCCCCTTCGCTTGTATGCGTTTGACGGTAAGATTTTCCGCTACGAGAAGATTTCGAGTCGTCAGTGCTTCAAGATATGCCCTTTCGAGCAGCGTGATTTTCGCGTCAGCAAACTGGCAGCCTGCCTCGCAAAAACCGCAGTGAACGCAGGCGCGCCCCAGATTCATGCGTCCGCGATCCGCGCTGAAGCCGGCGTCGCAGAACATCCGGGCGAAGTTGCCGCCGATCATGGGTATCTCATCCCACTCGAGCTGCCGAACCCCCAGGAGCCGTTCCGTTTCGTCGTAATAGGGGTCAAGGCTTTCGCGGCTCACGTTGGCGGGCCAGGCGGGAGCGTTGGTGTCGGGATCTTCAAATTCGAAAGCTGCGGAAGGTGTACGTTGATGCATCATCGAGTTCATGACTGAACCGCCGCCCAGAACCCGCGAGGCGCGATAGGTGTACTGGGTGGAGGTCGAAATCGCGAAGTCATAGACCTGCTTCAGATACAGCGGGTTCCACGACTGCTGAAACTCGTGGCGCCGCCAATGGCGGCCCCGCTCGATCAGGAGAACTTTGGCTCCCGCCTTCGTCAGGCGCCAAGCCGGAAGCATTCCGCCATACCCGGAACCCACGATAATGATGTCAGGATTTTCCATTCCGTAAGTAGCATGGCGGGAATGGCCTGAGATATACAGTGACAAAAATGGCCAGATTTATCGGATTTCGAGGAGTCGGTGCCCTAGCGTCGTGCCCGTTCATTCTCGAAACTTCTAACCGGATTTCGGGGTTGCTTAAAATTCAGCAGGGCCGGTGTTCTATGCTTTGATCTTCAGCCATCCATCCCTGAAGTGCAGAAACGGATGCTCAATGAGCGTGAACGTGAGCATCGCAATGCCCAGCGAAACCAGGATGCTCAAGCCATAGCTCGCCACGGCCAGCGCCAGCCCGGCCCCCAACGCCGAACCCAGGCAATGCGAAAGCGCGGGCACCAGGCGGGGCAGGACCTCGAAATGGTTGAGGTACATTCCGTACGACAGCCGCGAAATCAGATAGAAGCCGTGCCACGACGCGAGTTTCTGGTACAACCCGCCGTCGCGCAGAGTGAACAGCACCATTGCGCCGAAAATAAAGGCCAGGCTCGAAAACGCGAAGACGTCTTTATGAAACGGACTGAACACGCGAAGCACCACGCCGGTGAACAGGATCGCCGTTGGCAGCCAAACGTTTGCCGAGAAAGACTGCTTCTTGAAATTCTCGGGCTTGGCCACCGAAAACCAGGCCAGCAGCAGACCGATGACCAGTCCGTCGCAGTGCGTGTGAAAGTTGGTGTACACGCCGTTGCTCATCTCGTTGTTGCCCGATCTCAGGATAAAAAACCGCGTCACCGGCAGCGCCGCGAGCAGGATAATGGGAATATCGCGCTGCTTTTTGAACGACAGAATGTTGCTCAAGGCCAGCACCAGAAATGGCGCCACCAGATAGAACTGCTCTTCGGTCGACAGCGACCAGCCACCGCTCACGACTCCCGGAAAATAGTTTGAGACAAAAAACAGATCGGGAATGATTTTCGAGAAATCGCCGTTGTTGCGGTCAAAGACCAGTACTAGAAAGGCGAGCACGACAAAATAGAGCGGCCAGATACGCAGCCCGCGTCGGAGTAAAAATCGACCGACTTTCAGGTCCTTGGTCGATTTCAGCTCTTTCCAGATCTGACGGCCGATGAGGTAGCCGCTTAGCACCAGAAACAGGTCCACCCCGGTCCAGCCGAAGTTGAAGATGGGCAGCCGCATCCAGGAACGCATTGGCTTCGGCTTGATCGTAGTCGTGGGTCCGGAAACCATCCTCATCGGTTCCCCTCAATGCCCGAACCAGTTCTGCGACCAGCTTGCCCCGGCCATTCTGCAAATTTT
>JACQAW010000202.1 GCA_016194725.1 Deltaproteobacteria bacterium | reverse complement strand
CATCGACCACCGGCATGCCCGTGATGCGATTGTTTACCAGGGTTTTAATGGCATCTTCGATTGTCATCTCGGGATGTCCGAGAATGAGCTCGGTGGTCATGATATCTTTCGCACTCGTCACCATGGGGCGGTCTCCTGAGTAAAGAACTAGTCGAAAGGTCGGTATCCTTTCTCAAGAATCCAGCTTAAGCCAATCAGCGGCTGCTGCCAATCGAGTGTTCGTAACGAACCAGTATACTTGACCGGCAGTTACAAGAACGTCACAATAGAGGGAGCCCCTATGGACCTCCGGATAGACCCCAAGCTGTTTCACGATTTTCACTTCAAAATTGCGATGCCCCTGAGGCTTCCGGCGACCAGCCGTCGTATTTTGGAGGAATTTGTCGACATCGATGTGAATTCTGAAGCGGTTTCGAAGATAGTTCAGCGAAATCAGTACTTTGAATACATGCTGCTCCAGGAAATCAAAACATTGGGCCTGAAAGAAAATACCCCGGGCCTGCAGGCGGCCATTGCGCTGTTGGGCATGAGCCGCGTTCGTGATTTTGTTTGCGCGCTGCAGATCCTGCGTATGGTTGGCAGGCGCCACCCCGAGGTGGGCAAAGATGGCAAGTTCACTTTCAAGCCCTCGGAAATGGTGAAGTACGCCGTCAAGACGGAAGAGTACGCGCTGGCGCGACAGATTCCCTATGCCGATACCGCCTACGCCGGCGGGATGATGTTTGACGTGATGTTCGCGGTGGCCCGCGAGCTTTTTGGCGACCCTGACACGTTTGAGGATTACGCAGTCGAGGTCTATAAGCATGGACTGCGTACCGCTCTTATCGGGGTGGAGATCGGGAAGTCGATCAAGAATTTTTCATACTCGAAATTCGTTTTCTCGTCGTGCCTGATTCACGACATCGGAAAGCTCGCGATGGAGCTGCTATTTCCGCCCACGACGCCGAACTCCTACCTTGCGTTTCGCGAAAGTGTCGACGAGAAGCCGGTGCGGCGCCTGCTCAAGCACTACATCGAGGTAAAGAGATTTGGGCTTCCACACGAGTATTACAGCTCGCAAATGGCATTTCAGTTCAACATCTTTCGAAGCATCGAGCGGGCCGTGCTGTTTCATCACGACCCGTACACGCTCAAGAGCACGAACAAAGACCTTTACACGTTCGCCGCCCTGATTGGGCTGGCCAGTAATATGGCCAATCATTACCGCAATCCCAAGGACGCCAATGACCCTATCGTGGCCTCCTGGATTACGCCCGAGCTGAAAGATTGCAAGATTGAGCTCAAGACGCTCATGGCGGTGATGCAGAGGGTATCGACGACGTCGTCGATTTAAGAAGGGATTCAGTTTCGGTTTCCGTTCGCGTTTCCGTAACGGTCACTGAACAGTTACAGAGACTGAAACGCGAACGTAAACCGAAACGGCAAATCAAGCCGCTTTTTTCTGGGTAATGACCAATTCTTCGGGCTGCTGGCCACCCGTAAGGCGCTGGTGCTCGCGCAAAAACACCTTCACGAACTCCGGGTCGAACTGGGAGCCTGAGTATCTTTCGAGCTCGGCATACGCCACTTCGACAGGCAGTGCCTTGCGGTAAGGGCGGCTGGAAGTCATGGCATCGAAGGTATCACCCACGAGAATAATGCGAGAGGCGAGCGGAATCTGGTTACCCGAGAGGCGATCGGGATAGCCTTCGCCATCCATGCGTTCATGATGATGGCGGGCACCGGGCACGATGTTTTTGAAGGCGTCGATGAGGCCGAGGATTTCGCCGCTCTTTACCGGATGCTCCTGAATGATGGCCTGCTCTTTGGCGTCGAGGCGGCCGGGCTTGAGCAGCACGCAGTCGGCGATTCCAACTTTTCCAATGTCGTGGAACATGGCCGAGAGCTCGAGGTTTCGCATGTCGCTTTCTTTGAGCTTGGCGCCGCGGCCAATCATCATCGCGTATTCCATGACCCGCATGCTGTGTCCGTAGGTGTAGGGATCGCGTTCTTCAAGGCAGCGAAGCAGGGCTTTGATGGTCTGATTCAATAGGGTGTTGTAGGCGATCTTGAGATCCTGGTTCTCGCGAAACGTGCGGAAAACGAGGCTCAGGAACGCGGCTTGTTCCGTGGTCTGCGCGCCGTGGTCGTGGCCATGCTCACTGATTTCGTGCTCAGGCTCCTCTGACTGCACGGCAAGCGCGGCTCCATTTGATTTGTGCTTTGGCAAGGTCCCCCCCTCGTCCTGTAGCGTCTTATGGAGTAATCGGTGTCTTGGACAATCTACCTTAATGGTAACAGATTTAATGCATTGCGCAAATTTAGGCGGAAACGGTTGCCTGTCGCATGATGTTGAAATTGCTGTGTTTTAATCAGTCTGGGTTTTGGCCTAAATCTTTTCAGGGAATCAACCGTTAGGAATTAGAGGGAAAACGGATTTCCTTCAGGAGTAGGCCATGGAAAGGGTAGTTGCTCGAATTGAAAGTATTTTCACCAAGCTGCTCGTCGCGACTTTGGTCGCGATCGCGATTTTTCTTAGTTTTCCAAAGGCCTTCGCAGACAAGTTCAACACCGAAACGTCGGAAGATGCGCGCTCTCTGGGCATGGGCAACGCCAGCATCAACAGCGGGCGGGGCCCCTACAGTGTCTTCTACAACCCGGCTAACATCGCGGCCCGTGAAACGGGCACTCATTTTCAGCCGCTGAATCTTCAATTCGAGTTGTCCGAAGGCAGTTTAGGCCAGGCCTCGGGCGGAAACTCGCTGAACTTTCAAAGCCTGTCGTCGCTTTACAGCGGGTTGAAGAATTCACCGAATACTTTCGCCGGTGGCCGCTACTCGCTTTACCCGAATGTGACGCTGCGAAATTTCAGTTTCGGAATGCTCTATGAGGTGAATCAAGGCGCCATTCTGCGTTCTTACGACGGCGCTTTGCGCGTTCTCGCGCGCGATCGGTTTTCGCCTACCGTGGCTCTTTCGGAGCGATTTGCCTCGGGCATCTTTCGTCTGGGCGCATCGGTACAGCTCGTTACAATCGGAAAGGCGGATGCGGTGGTGCCGCCGCCGGTTCCGACGGCGGTCGCATTCGCTCCAAATGTCAATTCCATGTCCGCGCTTGTTTTTACCGGCGGTACCACGATCACCATTCCCGTGCGTTTTTTGCCCAGCTTTTCTCTGGTAGGGCGCAATCTCGGAAATGCCAAGTACTCGTCGGCACCCGTGCTGGTCAAGTTCGGCGATGGCCGCACCGCTTTTACCGATCCGATGATGTTTGACTGGGGAAGCTCTATGACCTTCATTCTGGCCCGCAGGCTCGAAATGAAGCTGTCCCTGGATTACCATGATCTGACCAACAAGCTCGATGGCGGCCGCTTCCGGCATGTTTTTACCGGTACGGAACTCATTGCCTATGACATCCTGAAACTTCGCGCGGGTTTGGCTCACGGCTATCCGTCATTTGGAGTCGGGATCAACACTCGACGAGCGAGTTTAGACTTTACGGCCTATGCCGATGAGATGGATGACAGACTTCGCGGCGCCAAGGAACAACGTTACGTGTTTCAATACACCTGGGAGCTATTCAACTAATGAATCTGCAAAAAGTTGCGGTTTTCACCGAATCACCCGAGCTGTTCCGGACTTTCAAAAAGACCATTCCGGCGGCTGTTGCCGAAGTGCGACAAGTCGCACCAGACGGCGAGGTGCCCGCGGGCGTGACTCTGGCCTTTGTTGACGGAAAATGGCGGGGCGACATGCAGGCTCTGCTTGGAAAGCTGGCTGCACGGGCAACGTATGTCGTGCTGGTGGATGACGAGAAGCATATCGGTGACGGCGTGCCTGCGATGGTGGCTGAAGGAATCGTCGATGATCTTTTGTTGATGCCGATTCGCGCTATTGAAGTACTGGGCAAGATCAAGCACGTTGCGCATCTCGAACGGGTCAAGGTCATTGCCGGGGTAAATCTGGAATTGAAAACCCTTATCGAGAAATTTGAAGAGGACGTACGCACCACGCGCGCGATTCAGCGCACGCTGATTCCGGAAAAATTCGCGCCCGTGCCCGGTCTGCGCGTGGCTCATAAGTATTTGAGCGGTCTGAAGAGCGGCGGCGACTATCTTGATTTTTTCGAGTTTGAAGACAAAACGCACGTCGGAGTGCTGATGAGCGACTCGAGCGGCTACGGACTTTCTTCGGCCTTCATGTCGGTGATACTGCGCCTGGCTGTGAAGCTTTCCAAAGATGAGTTCCGCAGCCCCAGCATCACGGTTGCAAAGATTTTCGAGGAGCTTCAGCTCACGATGAAGCCCAAAGAAAATTTATCGATCTTCTACGGCATCTTGAACCGTAAAACCTTCGAGTTCACTTATTCCAGCAGCGGTTCGGTGCGCTTCGTGCACCAGAATGAAAAGGGCTTTACGGACCACACGGTCGGCGGGCCGCCGCTAGCGAAAGACCAGCCACCGGTGCTGAAAGATCATAAGATCACGCTGCTGCCCGCGGATCGCGTGGTGCTTTTCAGCGATGGCTTCGCCGACACCTTTGCCGAGGAAGGCGTGAAAGGCCTGGAGCGCTCATTTTCCAAAGCCTATGGCGACGATGCCATTGAGCTCATCAATAACCTCACTCATCGCATCAAAAAACGCTTTGAGACGGAAGATGACATGCCAGAGCAGGACTGCTCGGTAATGATTATCGATGTCGAAAAGCGAGCCATGCGCCTTGCAAAATGAGTCTGCTGCTCGCCATGCTGTTGCATGCAGCCTTGGCGTATTGCGCTGACGACCAGCCTCGTGCCAGCTCCACCGAATTCGAAAAGACCGGATACTCGGAATGCTTTGGCGAGATGGAGGGGCACGCCGGCGCCGAATCGGGGCTGAAGATTTGCAAGGTGGGAAACGGCACCTATATCGAGCCCAATGCCGTACTGGTTGCGCTGCGCACGAAGGACTGGTTTCCTTTCTCGAAGTTCTCGACGCTGATAGGTGAGGTGCGTATCACATGCGCAATGAACTCCAGCTTGGTGCGGCGGCAGGTCATTTTTCCCGCGCGAACCGAGCAGGGAAAACGGGCCCGCGTCGAGGTGCCGTGCCGATATACGGCAGTGGAGGTCGTGCAGACCATGCAAACAGTGCAGACGCTTCTGCTGTCGGGGCTGAAAGATCGCACCAAGTTCGCGCTCCAGGCGGCACAAGCTTTGCCGGGTTGCAAAGCCAAGCCCAAGCTTGATTCGTGCGTACGTTACGCGAACCTGGTAAAAGACACAGTCGCTGGCGTGGGGGCAGCCGAGGTGAACGGACGCCCCTTCAGCTTTTCGGTGACCGGCGTGGAGTTTTACGCAGGTGTGGAGCCGGCACCGAAAAAGGTAAACGATGACTTGAACAGCACTGATCCGATCGTGCGCATGCGCGCCTATATGCGGGTGCACGACGAGATGGATGACCGGGAGTGGCATGACCAGACCCGTGCGATTTTTGAAAGTCTGGGCCCCGAGTCCAAGCGACAGCTCATCGAAGAGGCGCTCGAAGGCCCGGACGCCCAGGTACGCAACTGGGGCATGGATAACATAAGCCTGCTCAAGGAAGAGCGAATCGCGCCCATCGTGGCCCGCGCCCTTGATGACGCTGATTCCCACGTGCGTTCGAAAGCGATTCCATACGTCGAGAAGCTTGGTGAAAGCTACATCCTGCGCGTGTTTCACGACCCCGACGTCGGGGTCCGGGAACTCGCGTATGACACCTTTGCTACGCAGTCTGTCGACAAAGAAACCACCGCAAGAAGGCTTCGCTATCTTGAAATGGGACTAAGCGACCCCGCCGAGTCGATTCGTGATTATGCGAAAAGCAGGCTGGAAGGTATTCGCGAACGCGATGCCGTCGAAGACCTCACGCCAAAAGAGCCGTAAAGTTTCCCGGAATGGACACCGAAGCGCTTGATGTAAGCATCGTCCCCTGAGAAGTACGGCGAGACAAAATCAGCAACTCAAAAAATTACGGCATCCGAAGGGACGATGCTTCAAAATTTTCAAACGACCGCCTAGGCCTCTGTTTAATAACCCATTTCGTCGCGAGCCCGAGCGCGGAGAACGAAGCGGGTCGGGCGCGAAGCCGGGCGCAGCAGAAATGGGTTATTAAGCAGAGCCTAGACCGCGCCCAGTGCCGCTTTCAAATCGGCTTCGAGATCCGCGATATCCTCGATGCCCACGGATAGGCGAACGAGATTGTCCGAAATGCCCAGCTGCTTGCGCGTCTCCACCGGAATTGACGCGTGGGTCATGATTGCCGGGTGATCCACGAGCGACTCCACGCCGCCCAGGCTTTCGGCAAGCGTGAATACTTTGCAGGCTTCAAGAAACCGCCGGCAGCCGGCAAGATCGCTTTTTACGAAAAAGGTAATCATGCCACCGTGGCCAGTGGTTTGTTTGCGCGCAATTTCATGCTGCGGGTGCGAAGTCAGGCCGGGGTACAGGACCCGTTCGACCTTGGGATGTTTCTCGAGCCATTGGGCCAGATGGGTGGCGTTTTTTTCATGCCGCTCCATGCGCACGTGCAGAGTTTTCAGTCCGCGCAGGACCATGAAGGAGTCGAGCGGCCCCAGCACGGCGCCAGCCGAATTTTGATGAAAATAAAGCTTCTCGGCCAGTGACTTCTCGTCCACGACGAGCAGGCCGCAGACGACGTCGCTGTGGCCGTTGAGGTATTTGGTGCCGGAATGGAGAACGATATCGGCACCAAGGGAAAGCGGTGTTTGAAAAAAGGGGCTCATGAAAGTGTTGTCCACTCCCACTAGCGCGCCGTGCTTGTGGCCGATCTTGCAGACCTCGGCGATGTCGACGATTTTCAGCATTGGATTCGTCGGCGTTTCGACCCACACCAGCTTGGTCTTCGGTTTAAAGGCGGCTTCAACCTTATTGAGGTCGGTCATGTCGACATACGTGAAATCGATGCCCAGATTCTTGAAAACCTTGTCGAACAGGCGAAATGAGCCGCCGTACAGGTCATCGGAGCAGACGACGTAGTCGCCCGCCTTGAGCGTATGCAGAAGCGTCGTCAGTGCGGCGCAGCCCGAAGCGAATGCCATGCCGAATTTGCCCTTCTCGAGCGCGGCTACGCAGTCTTGCAGCGCAAACCGTGTCGGGTTCTGCGTGCGCGAATATTCAAAACCGCGGTGTTTGCCCGGCGACTCCTGCGCGTAGGTCGAGGTCATGTAAATCGGCGTCATCACCGCGCCGGTGGTTGGGTCGGGGGTCTGACCGGCATGAATAGCCTTGGTTCCAAAACCCAGGTTCGGGTTTGTTTCTTTCATCTTCGGAAACTCCTCGTTACACACGTTTTACTTTTGCTTGCGGGAGCCCAGGTACATGATCAGGTCGATTTTGGAGATGATCGAGATGATCTCGCCGTTTTCAACCACGATCGGCGTTTGACCGCCGGCAATGCATTGGCTCAGCCGTTCGACTTCGTCGTCCATGGAAACATTGGTGAACTTGTTTTCGACGATGGTGGCGATCTTATCCGTGTTCTTCAGCTCACCCGAGAAAAGCGCATTGAGAACGTCGTTTTCGGCAACCAACCCCACGACTTCCCGGTTTTTGAAAACCGGAATCTGACTGATGCCCTTGTCGCGCATGAGATGAATGATCGTCTCGACCTGGTCGTCCGGAGTTGCCGTGACGAGTGCGCCACGCGATGGCGGTTTGACCAGCGAAATCAGATCGCGCACGCTGCCCCAGCCGGTTTCGAGGAAACCGTTTTCGCGCATCCAGTCGTCGTCATAAACCTTCGAGAGATAGCGATTGCCCGAGTCGGGCAGCAGCACGATGATGCGCTTGCCGCGGTGCTTGCGCGCATATTTGAGCGCGCCGCAAACTGCGGCTCCGCTCGATACGCCCGTAAAAAGCCCTTCCTGAGTCAGCAGCTTGCGGGTCATCTGATAGGCTTCCTTGTCGGTCACCTGCATGATCTCGTCGACCATCTTGAAGTTGTAGTTTTGCGGAATGATGTCTTCGCCGATGCCTTCGATTTTATAGGTATGGGCGGCCACCATCTTACCCGTCTTGAAGTAATCGTGCAGAATGGAGCCGATCGGGTCGACGCCGACGATCTGGACGTCTTTGTTCTTTTCCTTGAGGTACATGGCTGTACCTGTAATCGTGCCGCCCGTGCCCATACCGGCGACGAAGGCATCCATCTTGCCTTCGGTTTGCGCCCAGAGCTCGGGGCCGGTTGAGCGATAATGCGCGTCGCGGTTTGAAAGATTGTCGTACTGGTTCATGTAAAAAGCGTTGGGCGTTTCCTGGGCCAGCCGGCGGCTCACCATATAATATGACCGAGGATCGTCGGGCTCAACGGCCGTGGGGGTAATGACAACCTTCGCGCCAAAGGCGCGCAGGTTGCGAATCTTTTCCATCGACATCTTGTCGGGCATGACAAAGATGCACTTGTAGCCGCGAATGGCAGCTGCAATGGCCAGCCCCATTCCGGTGTTGCCGCTCGTGCCTTCGACAATCGTGCCGCCTGGCTTGAGCAGGCCACGCCGTTCGGCGTCTTCGATCATGGCCACGCCGATGCGGTCCTTCACCGAGCCGCCCGGATTGAGAAACTCGCATTTCGCGATGATTTCGCCTTCAATGCCTTGGGTAACCTTATTCAGGCGTACCAGCGGCGTGTGACCAATCATACTGAGTACGTCGTTGTGAATGATGGGCTGAATTTTAGGCTGAATGCTGGGCATGAGAGATCCTCCGGGATTTCTCATAACTATCGTTTGTGTTTAAGCTTCGCAAGCGGCTTGTGCGGCCGAAGCGGGCGACGACCGGACGGCGCCTTCGACCTTGGCGATTTCCAGGGTTATCGCCGCCGCCGAAAGCCGGGCAATCGTGCCGTAGACCAGCTCAAGCTCGAGGTCGCGGTCGGCGCCGTGGCGCAGGTCGGCCATGCAAAGCTTCTGGAACACCATGCCTTTGGAATTCAGGTTGTCGATTTTTCCACGATTCGGGTTTTTGCGAAGAAAACCGCCGAAAAGGTCGCAGCCCATCAGGTACATGACCGGCTCGGCATAAACGCCCTCGACCTGAAAGCGGGTGGGAATGCCTTCCTGCACCACGACGTCATGGACCTCGAGGTGGTTTTTCCCTACAGCCATTTTATTGCGCTTGCGCCGGTTGAGCTCGATCAGCTCACTGCCGCTTTCAACGCGCAAAATACCCATGCCATAGGTGCCGGCATTGTTTTTCACGAATACGAATGGCTGTTCTTTGATGCCCCGGTGCAGGTATTCTTTTTTGAGGCCCGCGATCAGGCGGTCAACAGTGGCCGCGATGCGGTCCATGCCGATGTTTGCATTGAAGTCGACATTATCGACCAGCTCGGTTGCCACCTGCACGTGCCAGGGGTCAATGCCCGCAGCCACCGCCAGCTCGCCTGCCAGCTTGTTGTAGTGATGGAAAAAATCGCTCTTTTTTCGCGTATGCCAGCCCATGCGGGGCGACGGTTCCAGGGGCTGCTCCAGGCCTTCGAGCAGCTTCGGAAACCCGGATGAAAAATCGTTATTGATCAGAATGAACTCGGGTTCATAGGGGCTGAAGATCAGCTTATCGCCTTCGCGCCAGAACGGGTAGGCGGTAATGGTGCGGTCGTCGGTCGTGGCCAGCGTAACTGGTGGCGCATCTTTTTCGTGAGTGGCCTCGGGGCCCGTGGGGAACCAGCCGATTTCGGTTTGAATGCCGATGCGGCGAAACACCTGTCGGAGCTCGTAGAGATTTTCGACGTAGTACGGATTTTTCGTGTGCGCCTCGGGCAGAATCGCGATGCGTTTGGGAACGCGGCCCAGATGGCGCATGAGCATAGGCTTGACGATCTCGGGGGAGGCTTCCAGGTCGTCGGAGCACACGTTATTCCAGCCGGCCGGATAAAGATTGGCATCCACCGGGGCCAGCTTGAAGCCGGCATCCCGCAAGTCGATGGACGAATAAAAAGGTTCGAATTGCTGGGGCACGCGTTTGCGAATCCAATCGCAAATCGACTCATTGGCCAGATGGCTTTTCAAAGCTTCCCGAACAGAGGCAATCGCTTCGGCGGACATGGTTACCCTTCAAAAAACGTCGTGGGCGTGACAGGAAGGCAAGTCCTTGAAATCCCTGACGCGATCATTGACGGTCTTCTCAATGAGAGCTTTCATTTCGCTCTCGTAGTGGCTGCGCTGCTCTTTTTTACGAATTTCACGCGCCGGTGGGGGCAGGTGATTCCGAATTTCAAGCGGGGCCTCAATTAAACCCCTGTAAGTTATCTGTGCCTGACTTCGGATCTGTTCGTTTCTCGCCGCCAGAACGGTACAGTAAAGGTGGCGAGCCGGAGAGGCGCAGCCGTAATAGGCGTCAGCATATGTCAAAAACTCAGCTTCCGAAAGGCGCTCGGGAATCACGACGCGCTGTTGGCAGCTCAGCGCCTGAACCTCCATTTGACGCCATGCGTAATTCCCACTGAGAAAACGCATATCGGTAGGATTTATTTGGCCTTTCTCTGCGTGCAGCAATAGCTGTTTGGCATGCTCAAGTGCTGCATGGGCCTGATTTTCTTTTTTTAGTGAAGCAAAAATACGGCCCCGAATCGTATAAAGTCGGATTTTTTGGGTAAGATTTGGACCCTCGGAATTTTCCGCGGTGCCCACGGCGTTGCTCGAACGTTCAAGGCCCGCGGCCGCCTCGGCGGCGTGATCGGGAAGAACGTCGAAGGTGGTGGCCAGGGCTTCTTCGTTCTCACCGGTCTGCAATAGGCTTTCGGCTAAAAGAATTCGGGCGTCGTTGATGAGCTTGGAGTCCTGGGTTTCAAGGATCATGTTTTTGAGCGGATCAAGGGCCTCTTGTGCCCGCCCCAGGTAGTAAAGGCAGTAACCGTAGTTGTAGACGGCGGTATTGTAACCGGGCAGTCCAAGATTTTGGTCCAGAAACTGTTTCCATAGCTCGGACGCCTTCTGCAGTGCCCCGTCGCCTTGCTGGCGCTGGGCCTGATTGAAAAGCCATTCGGCTTTTTCAAGCTTGGGGTTGGACGCATCGGCGGCGCGGGTGTTGGCCTTGGGGCCGCCTTGAATGGTTTGTGGCGCCAGCGCCGTGCGGTTATGGCTGTCGCTGGTGACTCCGTCGAAGTCGAAAGGCTTGCCCGAATCGACCGGCTCGGAGGCATAGGGCACGAGGTTGGATTCGATTTTTGGCGGAGCCGGCGGCTCGGGGACGGCACGCGCGACAAGCGGGGGTTCAGGCGCCT
>JACQAW010000173.1 GCA_016194725.1 Deltaproteobacteria bacterium | reverse complement strand
CCTTCGAGGGTATGTACCGTGGTTCGTACGCGAGTGACGTCGGTAACGAATTTCGTTCCCCGTACTCCCATATTGGCCGACGGTGTTTTTACGACGAAGGACTCGTCGTCTTCGAGCTTCTTGCGCACCCAGGTTCGCATTAAACCGTAGATAAGATCCAAAGTGGTTCGGTGCGGTCTCCCATTGGCAAAACGTTCGAGCACCAGTTGCGAAGACGGGCCGATGACGACCTCGGTTTTCTCTTCAAGTTGCAGAACCGCGGTTTGGTCCAAAGTTGTCGTGATTCGGTCGTTTTCAAATACGTCGGCGCCTTTTTTGGCGAGCCGGGACTTGCCGTTGGTATCGATGGTGACTTTCGGATATCCCGAAATTGACTTGATGAGCCCGGCTGGCGCGGCAGAAGCGATGGAGATGCAGCTGATTGCAATGAGTGTCCAGATCATCCTGGTCAAGTGTAACAGTTGTTGGACATTCTACAATTGTCGGAAATGCGTAAACAGCAAAGTTGTTTAACGTATTAATATTATTTGGAAAAAACCCAGAAAGCTCAGGGCCGAAATTGCAGCGATGGAAGTTGAAGCAGCGGCGGCGTTCGGGGTCTGCCAGCTCAATGTTCAGCTGCTGGCGCTGAGCGATCCGGTTTAAAGGTTGTCGCTTTCGACCGCGGTTTGCCAGTCGTCGACCGCGATAGCTCCGTTCCAGATCCAGCCTGGGGTTTCCCTGGTTACGGGCAGGATCATTGTTTCCTCGCCGCCTTTGATTGCGATGTTGTAGTGGCGCGCGGCGGCCGATTGCTTGAGCACTTTAATGGGCGTGGCATTAAGCACCAACCAATCGGCGGCTTCGGCCGGCGATATGGGGCCGGAAAGCCGGTTTCGGATTATCGCGTAACAGGGAAGCATCGAGGCCAGCTTCTTGCGGTCTTTGTTCCGCAAGCCCGTCAAGATTTCCCGGGCCAGCTTCGCGGCGTCAGCAAAATATTTTCGGTCACCGCCATGCCGCTGACAATTCATGAAAGCCAGGTGCCGATTTGCCGCCGCGGCATAGGTGTTGCCGTACATGGGGTCGGTGGCGGTTTGCGAATTGTATTTTTTCGCGAGGTCACGATAAAGCGTCTCCGCTTTCGCGTAGTTTTTCTGATTTTCGAAGTTCTGGGCCGTTTCCATGGCTTTATCGGCTGCGTCGTTAGCAGAGAGGGCGACTGGCAGCAGCAGTAGAAGAATCGATTGCATAGATTTTTTTCCCATGAGACGTAAACATGTCATGCCAATGCAGAAAATGAAAACAGCTTTAGTTACCGGTGGTGGCCGTTGACGCGGCCAATTCGACTTCGGTAAAGGCCATTTTCGGTTCGGGGCCGGGCAAGGTGAGCGAAGCGCCCGACGCTTTTGTTCACTGCATAGGCGGATTTCGCTATTCGAACCTCGATGAGCTTTCGGACCCTGACCTGGACTTTCTGATCAGCGCTAATTTGCGATCGACCGTGATTTTTCTAAGAGAGCTCATGCCACTGATGAAAAAGAAAAACTTTGGCCGGATCGTGCTCGTCTCGGCGCGCGCGACGCTGCAGCCTACAGCTGGAATGTCGGCTTATGCGGCCACGAAGGCGGGTTTGAACGCCCTTACCCTTGCGCTGGCCGATGAGCTCAAGGGCTTTGACATCAACATTAATGCGGTGCTGCCTAAATGGCGCCTTGCTGCCCGTAGCGGGCCGAAGCTAGTCGCGTTTAGCAGGGTCGAGTGTTTCGACGGTGGAAATCATCCATTCCTTGTCTGGCTTTTCGAAGTTGAATTTCATCAGATAGGTCTGGACGACGTTGTCTCCGGCTTCTCGGATTTGAACCGTCGCCTCAGCCGTCGCATGCACTTTTCCGGGCGCGATGTCGATATTGAGCTCGAGCAGGCGTATCTCGATCGGCTTTTCCCTTGCAGCCAGCATGAGTACGGCGTCATGGATTTCCCGTTTTCCACTGAAGCGTTTTCTGGTGCCGCCGGATTGCGAAATTTCAACCACGGCCGAAGTTCCGAAGTAGTCGCTTATTTTTTGAGCACGAATGCCAACCTCGAGCACCGTAAGCGCTTTGTGGACTGAGGCCAGCGTTTCTATCGATTCCAGCTTGGATTTGATTTGGGCGCGGTCGTCGGATTTGAAATACTGATAAACAAAAAGCGCAACCGCCGACAGCACCACAAGAACAAATAATTTTTTTACCAAAAGACAATTCTCATGTAGTTGTTTGTACCCATGTTAGCTTCCATTCGCGAATCCCGAATCAGGACCTCCGGTACCACCCTGCACGTCGTTGAAGCTGGTCCCGAGGATGGGCCTCTAGTAGTTCTTCTACATGGTTTTCCAGAGTTTTGGTATGGCTGGCGCAAACAGATTGACTACCTTGCCGACCACGGATTTCGCGTCGTGGTGCCCGATCAGCGAGGCTATAACCTGAGCGACAAGCCGAACTCGGTAAGTGCATATGGGTTGAATCACCTGGCCAAGGACGTGGTTGACCTTATCGATGCCCTGGGCCGCAAAAAAGCAATGCTGGTGGGGCACGACTGGGGTGGCGCCGTAGCGTGGTGGGCCGCCAACAGATATCCGGAATATGTCGAACGGCTTTGCATCTTGAACATACCCCATCACGTTGTCATGCATCGCAATTTACGGCGCAGCTTCAAGCAGCTGCGCAAGAGCTGGTATATCTTTTTCTTTCAGCTGCCAGGGCTGCCTGAAAAAGCCATGAGTGCGGCAAACTTCAAGATGATCGGGAACTCGCTTCTGAAAACCAGCAGGCCCGGCACCTTTTCCAGCGCCGACCTGGCCGAATATCAGCGTGCCTGGTCGCAGCCTGCGGCGCTGCGGTCGATGGTGAACTGGTACCGGGCGGCTGTTCGAAAACCCGCGCCTCGCCTGCCAAGCCCCCGAATCAAGACGCCGACGCTGCTGATCTGGGGAACAGGCGATAAATTTCTGGGGCGCGAAATGGCGCAGCCAAGCATCGATTTCTGCGACAACGGGCGTCTGGTTTTTATCGAAGGCGCCACCCACTGGGTGCAGCACGAAGAGCCTCGGCGCGTAAATGAGCTGATGGCCGACTTTTTCCGGGAGTAGTGACGCTTTCATGTATAATCAGGGGGGCCATGAGGACAGTCTCTTTGTACGATGAAGCCGCGCTTTCAGATCTGGTAAAGATGCAGCGGGAAAACGGCTGGAGTCTTGAAGAGTCCATTGACTGGAGCGTGACCCTGGACCTGAGCAAGCCACTGGTGGCGCTGGACGAAGAGGCGCTGTTCTTTCCGGGAGCTTCGCGTGAAGAGCGGCTTGCGGTTTCGCAGATCATGGGCCTGATTATCGCGGCCTCGATATGTGAAATGGAGGAATGCCTGGTTCGTCTGCGCAAGCAGGCGTACGAGGACGTTTTGCGCCGCTATCCCGTCAGTCCCGAGTTCATCGAGCTGGGCGAGCAGTTTTTTCTGGAAGAGACCAAGCACTCCGAAGCGTTTCGTCGCTACATGACGAAGTTCGCGCATGCCACGGGAGTGAACCTTGATGATTTGAAAACAGTGCTGCCTCAAGTGGAGCGCACGAAAACGGAATGGTTCCTGAAAAAGAATCTGGAAGCCGGCGGGTACGCGTTCTGGTGGATCGTGGCCGAGGTGGAGCAGGAATTTCTACTGCTCTACAACGCGCTGGCGCCGTTCAGGAAACATATCGAGCCGCTGTACTTCGACCTGCACCGCAAGCATTTCGAGGAAGAGGCGCGGCACGCGTCGTTTCCGTATCTTATGCTCGAGCTCATGATTACGCGGGCCCCCAGCCCACGCAGCTTTCTGCATGCCAAAGGCGATCTGATGATTTCACAGATCGTGCAGACGCTTTGGACGGCTCAGGCCTTGAGCCGCACGCGGGCGCTGAAAAAACTTGCGGGCAAGCACCCCATTTATACGGCATTGGCCCGCATGCAGGACATTCTGGAAAAGCAGCCGAAGGTGAGAACCTTCTGGAAATTTTTCACCAGCGCCCCTTACGTCAGCTCGCTGGTAAACCCGAATCACCACCGCAAATTTCTACGGTTCGCGAAGAAAATGGGCAGCTTCAGCATTCCCTTTCCGGCGCCCACGCCCGCGCCGCTGGTGGATTACTAGAATGCTCGAGAGTAAAGCCATTCGCGGCCTTCGCACGGCATGGCTCGAGGAGCGAGGTGCGAGCGGGCGCCCGCTGCTGCTGTTCCTGCACGGCTGTCCCGACAGCGCCCAAACCTGGCAACCCCAGCTGGATTATTTTCATTCGCAACGCTTTACAGTGCTGGCGCCTTTCGCGCGGGGAATCGGTGACAGCGAGCCGGCTCCGGACAGCGGGCGTTATGGCCGGGACGCGATTGCCCTGGACCATCTTGAGATACTGCGGGCGCTCGACCCGTCGGGCCAGGAAAAAGTCGTCATAGTAGCTCATGACATCGGCGGCATTCACGCGTGGCATCTTGCCAGGCTGCTCGGCAACCGGCTGGCCGCGCTGGTACTGGTGAACGCACCTGACCTTTCGCAGATGGCGCGGCGATTGACGCAGGCGAGGCAGGTTTTGAAAAGCTGGTATATCGCATTGTTTCAGCTGCCGCTGGTGCCCGAGGCGCTGCTGTCGCGTTGGGAAGCGCAGCTCATCGCGCGAGCCCAGGAAAAGACAGGCATGCCCCGGGATACGCCAGTGACGATTGCGCCATTCCTGAGCGTGCATCACCACGAGGCAGCGCGAGTGAATGCCTTGGTTGAGCGGTTTTTAGAGGAGAAAGTCAGATGAGCCCGGAAATCGACCTGGACTCCTTTAGAAAATCGCAAAGGCTGGCTTACGAGTGCGCTCTCGCGGTGCGCGCCGAGCTGAAAGAGGGCTGGACCGAGAAGCAAACCGCCAAGCTCATGGATACCTGGCTGCGCGACTTCGGAGTGAAGGCGTTTTTCCACAAATCCTTTGCGTGGTTCGGCGAACGGTCGCGTTTCAGGAATTTCTCGAACTATCTGCATTTTTTACCGTCCGACCGCCGCCTGCGCGCCGAAGACGTGGTGATACTGGATACCGCGCCCATTCTGGGCGGCTTTACCTCGGATATAGGCTATACCTTTTCACTGCAACCCAACCCCGGGCTCGAGCGCGCGATGCGGCTGCTGCGCGCGATGCGGGCACAGATTCCAAAATTGTTCGAATCGCAGCTCAGGACCGACGAGATCTGGAAAAAAATCGATCTTGACCTCAAATCATCTGGATTTGACAACTGCCACGAACAGTATCCGTTTTCGGTGCTGGCGCATCAAGTGCATCACGTGCCGTTGAGCAACTGGCCGGGGCTGACCATTCCCTTCAGCCTGCACGCGTACTGGTCAATCTTGTCGCGCGGGCTGAAGCCGGAGCTGTTGGGCCCGGGCAGCGTTTGCAAAAAACAGGGATTGTGGGCTGTCGAGCCGCACCTGGGCGGCGAGGGATTCGGTGCGAAATTCGAAGAGATACTAGTGGTCGAAGACGGTGGGCGGGCGTACTGGCTTGACGACGACGTACCCCATCTGAGGCCTGCATGAGCACACGCGGACGCACGAAAGAAGTGGTCGTCATTACCGGAGCCGCGGCGGGCATTGGCCACGAGATTGCCAGCCTGTATCTGGCGAGCGGCGCGACTGTCGTGGCACTGGACATGGACCGCGAGGGCTTGAAGACCTTGAACTGCCCGGGCATCGAGGTGAACGTGGTGGACGGAGCGCAGCTGCTGGACGTCGCCCAACGAATAACGCGCGAACACGGCAAGCCCACGGTGTGGATCAACAACGCGGGCATTCAGTCCCTCGGTGCCTTTGAAGAAGTCGCGCCCGAGGCGTTTCGTCGGGTGATGTGCGTAAACTTTGACGGCGTGGTGAATGGCACGCGCGCGGCGATTTCGGTAATGAAAGAACCGGTGCGCGGAACCATTGTGAACATGGCCTCGGTTGCGGGCATCGTTCCGGCGCCGTTCATGACGGCATACACGGCATCCAAACATGCGGTGGTCGGCTTTACCCGGGGTTTGCGCCAGGAGCTCGAGCTGGCTCACTCGCCCATAAAAATTATTCTTGTGGCGCCCGGCTTCGTGAAAACGAAAATCATGGCGCCGGGCGGTGGCTTCAGCTTTCCCGATTGGCTGCGGTTCATGGTCAGTGAACCCGACACGGTGGCGCGCGAGATTTTAGACGGCATCAGCAAGGGGCAGGTTGAAATTCATCCCACGGCCAGCGGCAAGATGTTTATCAAGCTTTATCGGGTGATGCCCGACCTCATCAGCCGATCGTCGCGCCTGCTGGTAGCGAAAAACTGGAAAGAGCTTCTGGGCTTCACGCGAATCGGAAAAAAGTAACGGGCTCGGTGCACTCCGGGGTTTGCTGACTGTCGCCATATGGCAGTCCGGGCAGTTCACTGCTAAATTTACACGCCAACATAAAATGTTGAAAAGTGGATTTCGGATGGTTTTTCGACACTATTTTGTTACTGGCCTGACACGACAAAATCCATCCCATGCCATCTATGAAAACACTCGCCCTGCAGCTTTGCCTCTTTTCTGTTCTCGCCAGCGCCATGACTGGTCCCGCGCATGCGTGGGACGGACATGGTTTACTCACCCGGCGCGCATTGCTCGGTTTTCAAAAGCAGAACCCGCAGCTTTGGCAGAAACTGCAGACGACGCTGGCGGTTACGCCGCTGGAGTCGCTTCTGACCAGGGCCTTTGGCGAAAGCTGCGGCTATGGCGTGGCGAAGGACGCGGTTTTCGAGGGATATGGCAAGTTCTACGAAGTTTTGTACACCGAAAAAGTGAACTATCGCTACGAGCTCGGTTGGGACAAAGGTTACAGCCGGCAGGTCAACGAGCCGTTTCCGGCCGATGCGACCAAAAACAGCCAGGCCCTCGGAAGAGTCGTGACGGTCGAGAGCATCTTCGCCACTTACGCGGATGAGCCTGACTGGGGCGCCGACGACGACGTCGCGCAGCTGC
>JACQAW010000036.1 GCA_016194725.1 Deltaproteobacteria bacterium | reverse complement strand
TTCATCGACGACGAAACGACCTGGGGCCTGGCCTCGAACCCCGAGCTGCGTTTTCCGATGACCTACCGGCAGCTGGATGACGTCGCACTCGCGCAGCCGCAGCTGATTACCCACAACCCGTTTGCCTATTTTTGGCCGGCGGTGTCGTTTGTCATTTGCGTTACCGTATTGTGGCAAAGCTACCCACGCGCCATCGCGCTGTTCAGGCGCAAGCTCAAAACGAAGACGGAAGTGGTGTGGTTTGCGCTGACTCCGGTACTTCTGACGCCCTTTATCTATGCTACGGTGGTGTGGCTGGACGAATACGTTCGGCTCAACTGGTAGCGGGCGGGGTACTAGAGCATTCCGAATTCCTGGCCAAGCTTGCGCAGCACATCGAGCGCAAAAGCCAGATCTTCAGCCGAATGATCGGCCATGATGCTCAGGCGCACGCGCTGGTCGCGCACGGCCACGGCAGGCGGCTCGATCATATTGCAAAAAAGGCCTTCCTCATGAAATCGCCTTCCGATTTTTCGAATGTCGATATCGGGCGGAAGCAGCACGGGTATGATTGCCGACTCTGATTTGACCTTGTAACCCAGGGCCGTCATGCCCTGCACCATGGTCTGAACGTTGTTTTGCAGCGCCTGGCGCAGCGAGGGGTCGTTACGAATCAGCTCAATGCCCGCCAGCACTGCTGCAGCGATGGTTTGCGGCAGGTGCGCCGAAAACATATACGACCGCGAAAAGTATCTGAGATAGTCGATGACCTCGCGCTTGCCGGCGATAAACCCGCCGGTGACTCCAAAAGTCTTGCTGAACGTGCCCATGGCCAGATCGACATCATCAGACACGCCGAAGTGCTCGGCCGTGCCGCCACCCTGCTTACCCAGGATGCCGGTGCCGTGCGCGTCGTCGACCGCAAGCGTTGCGCCGCATTCACGGCAAAGCTTGACGATGTCGGGAAGCGGCGCCAGGTCGCCGTCCATCGAGTAAACGCCTTCGACCGCGACAAAAATATGCGCGCCGGCCGCGAGCTTCTTTTTGGAGTACTTCAAAACTTTGGACAGCTGGTCCATGTCGTTGTGGCGAAACACCCGAGGCTGAACACGCTGCGTGGCACGCGCAAGCCTTAGCCCATCAAAAAGGCTGGCATGATGAAACTCGTCAGCGATCAGCACGTCGCCCTGGCGCAATACGGCGGTAACCCAGCCCAGGTTTGCCTGAAACCCACTGGCGTAAATGAGCGCGTCTTCTTTTCCTTTAAGCTGCGCCAGCGCAACCTCAAGCCTGCGATGCAGCGACGACATGCCATTGAGCAGCGGCGGGCCGCCCATGCCCACGCCGTACTGTTCAACCGCATCCTGCACGGCTTTTTTTACGCGCGGGTGATTGGCCAGGCCCAGATAGTTGTTTGAGCCCATCATGACCATCTTGCGGCACAGGCCCGTGATGCTGTCTTTGACCTGAACGCTGGGGCCGGTCGCCCCGATGATTTCGCGGGCATAAAGCGCGTAACCCCGGCCCGTGGTTTCGCCCAGATAGTCTGAAAAAGGTTTTACCCTCTCAAGCAGAGTGCTGCCGGTGGATTGCACGAAATGTTGAAGTGAAAAGTTCTCCGCGCTGCTCGCGGCGTCCATTTCCATTCCACCAAAATCGGCGATATCGCTTGGATTACGCTCCTGTGCCATACCCGTTTTAGTGTAACATATCGGGTGAGTTAACCCACCCGCACGAGTAGGCAAAAATGATTCTTCTGACAAACATCCTGGTAGGCATTGTTGCGTTACTGCACCTGTGGTTCCTGATACTTGAAATGTTTTTGTGGCGCAAGCCACGGGGAAGAAAGGTGTTTGGCAAAACGCAGGCTCAAGCTGACGCGACGGCCGTACTTGCCGCCAATCAGGGCCTGTACAATGGCTTTCTGGTGGCCGGCCTGGTGTGGGGGCTGTTGACGCCCGACGTCGCCCACGCGGTTTCGATCAAGATATTCTTTTTGAGCTGTATCGTGGTGGCGGGAATTTTCGGCGGCATTACGGCGAAGCCGATTATTTTTTTCGTCCAGGCCCTGCCTGCGCTCCTGGCGCTGGTTCTGCTGCTGATTTGATTTTCGCTTTCAATGAATAGCTGGTGCTGCGTCCACCCCCGGGATTTTTAGTCAAGATCTTGCGCCGCAAAAGATCGTCGATGTCGCGAGCTGCGGTGTCCTGCGAGCACTTTGCGATGACCGCCCATTTTGAAGAAGTCAGCTTTCCTTCAAAGCCGTCAAACAGACGATTGATGAGCGTTCTCTGACGATCATTGAATTGCTCTGCGCCATGCGTCTCCCAAAATCGCGCCTTGATGAGCACATTGGCCAAAATGGTTTCCGCGCCTTCGAAGGCTCGTCCAAGACAGCCCAAAAACCATTCAAGCCAGCCGGTGATGTCCAGATCGCTTTTCTGGGTTGCTTCCAGAATATCGTAGTAAGCTTTTCGTTCAGCGCAGATTTGTGCTGACATGCTATAGAAGCGCTGCGGGCTGCTTTCCGATCGCGCCAGCGCCAGGTCGGCAATTGCACGGGCTATTCGACCGTTGCCATCTTCAAACGGGTGAACGGTCACGAACCAGAGATGCGCGATTCCGGCCTTTAGCACGGCGTCGATTGGCTCTTGGCCATCGAGCCAGGCGAGAAACATTCGCAGCTCTTTAGCCAGTCGGCTTGCTGCCGGCGCTTGGAAGTGAACCTTGGTTTTTCCGACGGGCCCGGACACTACCTGCATCGGGCCGTCGTTGTCGTCACGCCATTTGCCGACGCGGATCTTCGTCATGCCGCTACGACCAGTCGGAAAGAGGGCGCTGTGCCATGCGAATAGCCGTTCCTGAGTGAGTTTCTTTTCAAATTTCTGGGTGGCATCCAGCATCATCTCGACCACGCCGTCGACGCTGCGATCAGCGCGGGTCAGGCCGCCAATATCCACACCAAGGCGGCGCGCAAGTGAAGAGCGTACCTGATTGCGATCAAGCCGTTCGCCTTCGATCTCGCTCGACTTGAGCACTTCTTCGGTGAGGGCTTGAAGCACTGCCTCGGTGCGAAGATTAAATCCGAGTCCTTCCATTCGCCCGATCAGTCGACCTTGCCGGTGGCGAACATCGGCCAATTGGCGACCCAGGCGCTCCTGGTTCCAGTGAAACTCGGGCCATTTTTTTTGCTCATGGATGAATTTCATGACCGCCATAATCTCCGCACTTTATACGGACATTATAGCGGTTAATCTCCGCGCAATGCAAGAATAATATCCGCATAACTTGCGTAGAATACGCGCCGCAATCTCCGCGGGGATGATCAGTCCCCTAGAACCTCAACCGTACCCGCCTGGCCATCAACCCGCACCCGCTGCCCAGTTTTCAAAGCCTGGGTTACCCCGCGAATATTAAGCACGGCCGGAATTCCGTACTCACGCCCAATCACCGCCGCGTGCGAAAGCAAGCCGCCCACCTCGGTCACCACGCCGCTGGCCACGCCCAGCACCGGGGTCCAGCCCGGGTCGGTGAATTTGGTGACTAAAATTTCGCCCTTCTGCAGCTGCCCGGCATCGGCAAGCTCGGCCACCATGCGCACCAGGCCTTCGACTACGCCGGGGCTGCAGCCTGTTCCGCGTAAAATCTGCTTACCCCCGCTGGCATCGAGGTAACTTTCAGCCGATCGCTGCGTAACGCCGCCGCCCAGCTCGTCGGGTGGAGTGAAGTTTCGAAAACCCCGGTACATCATTTTTCGGTGGGCTACGTTTTCGCGCACCTGCTCGGTGCCGGCGGTGCCCGCGTGCCACGCCCGGAACTCTTCGGTCTGGGTCATGAACACATCGTCGCGCGACTCAATCAAGCCCAGGCGCTGCCAACGCACGCCCGCTTCAAGAGCATAACGCCGGACCAGGTGGTACGACCGGGTCGAGAACTCACGCATAGCTTCGCGCTCGACAAGATAGGCCCGCGAGCGTTCGAGCTGTTTTAAGAACCCGCCCCTGTTCATGATTTTTGCCGACCATTTCTGATCAAGCAGCGCCAGCACCTCGCGTTTTTCGATCTCATACACCTGGCGCTGCGTCTGAATGGTGGCCGCCGGGTCGCGTAGCAGGTGCCGGGACGATTGCATCTCAGAGATAATCGTACGCACGCGTTCGGGCACCTCGCCCCAGCGGGGCACGGTGAGGTCGAGCTCGGAGTCGCCGTGAAAATAGTTGGCGGCCAGGAACTCGGCCAGCGCCTTATCCCACTTCGCGCCATGGGTGCCGTTTGCCGCGGCAACCGCGTGCAGGGCCACCAGGCCTTCTTGAATCTTCATGTGGCTGACGTCGGACAGCCCGGCCATCAGCTTGACCAGCGAAACCTCGCGGCCGATGACCTTGGATATCTTGTCTACAGCTTTCTTGAAGTCGTCCTGCGCATTGGAGTTGTTGTAAATCGTGGTGAAGTAATCGAACTCGGTTTGCTGATGCAGGTCGAGCACGTCCTGAAACAGCTGAAAAAAAACCCTGTCTTCCGCTTTCGCGATGGAGTCGAGTTTGGCCAGGAACCCGCTTTCGGTTTTCAAAAAAGGCCCGCCATAGGCGCGTGCCAGCTGAAGCTGCGACTTGTAGTTTTTCTCAAGGGCCACGGCCACCGGCAGCGCGGGCAGAATGGTTTTGATATTGGTGGGAATGCGCACGGGGCCGGCTTTGCCATAATCTTTTTGAATGCCCAGGTTCTGATCGAAACTTTTTTCGTCAAACCCCGGCACCTTGGTCAGCGCGCGCTTGATGGCGCTCGAGTTCCAGTACGGGCGGCCGTAAAAGCAGTCGATGTAGGTTTCATTCGAGGACTTGGGAATCAGCTTGATCGCTTTTAAATATGCCGGCATCGAGGCCTGAAAAGCATCGCGATACAAAGAGTACATCAAAGGCGAGCACACGCGGGCCGAAACGCCGCCGTCTTTGAAGTCGGCGTTGGTGTATTCTTCAATGTCGCTGCGCCACTGCACGGTGGTGACAGGTCGTGACTGCAGCAGCCAAAGAGCGCCAGCCTTGTCGATGGCCCACTCGATGTCCTGGGGCCTGCCGTAATGGCCTTGCAGGAGCAGGCTTTGGCACACCAGCTCGCGCAGGTTCTGCGCGCTCAAGCGGGCATCAGCAACCGCGTCAGGCGCGACCTCTTCGCTGACGATCGTGCCGTCGCGAAGCAAGGCCACGTAGCGCGAGGGCGAAATGCGCCCGGACACCAGCTTTTCGCCCAGGCCATCGCAGCACTCAATGAGCGCGTGGTCTTCACGCCCGGTGATGGGGTGAATGGTGAAACACACGCCCGCGGTTCGGGCATCGACCATTTTTTGCACCAGCACGCTCATTCGTGCCTGGGCCGGATCGAGTTTTTTTGCCGTCAGATAAGCCTGAACTTGCGGGCTATGCACCGACTTTCGGCAGTCGGTGATGCGCTGGCGCATGGTCGCACCATCGGGAACTTCAAGAAAAGTGACGTACTGACCGGCAAAGCTCGCGCTGGCCAAGTCTTCAAGCGTGCCGCTCGAACGCACCGCCACTGGAAACCCACCGATGCGCGCAACGGCATCGCAAAGCTCGGCATCACTCAACGCATCCAGAGCTACATCCTGCGTGAGCACAAAACCACGCGGCACCGAAAAGCCACCCCGCAAAAGCTCATCCAACACCTGGGCCTTGCCGCCAAGCTCGACCAGCAGATCAGACACCTGATTACGGGCTTCGCCCAGAAAATATATTTTCGTCATGGGCGTGTACCCGTCATGCGCGACTCACCCGCCGCAAGGTTCCCATTTCCATTCCCACTTTTTTAGCCATCTCGAGCGTGAGCAGCACGTCGGCTTTGCTCACGGGCCCAATCGAAAGATTTCCGGGGTGGGCCAGCAGCCCGCCGCAGATGGTTTCGCCCATGCACGCATAGGTTTCGCCCACGGGTGCGGGCATCCATTCTGAGCTCAGGCTTTGCCCCAGTGGCAGCCGGGCGCGGCCGCCCTGGTAGCAACGTACGTCTTTTCTTTCGGTGAACACCCGCTCGTCGATGTTGCTGGGCACCGATACGTCCATGACGATGGCGCTCTCTTTGAGATGTTCGGGGAACACGACGCTGTCGGCTGAGTTGGTGCCCATGACCACGACGTCGCAGTCGCGAAGATCGGTAATCTTGCCTGTCACTTTGATCCGTTCGGGAGCAATGCGCGAATGGGCCAGCACAGCTTGAAGAGTTGCCCGGGCCCGCGCGCCGTTTTCGGTGCCTTCGCGAAACACCAGCGTCAGCTCGCGTGCCTCGTCAGCCAAAAGCTGCGTCACCACGCTGCAGATGTTTCCGGCCGCGCCCACTACGCCCACATGCACGTCGGCCAGGCTGCGGCCCGATTCGCGCAGCGTTTGCTGCACGCCCTGAAATGCGTAACCGGCCGTAAGCCCGTTGCCTGACGTCACGTTCAAGCCAAGCCGCCTGAGCAGCAGGCCATTTTTGGAAACAATGCTGGTGTACTGGCCCAGGCCCACGAATTCCATTTCGTCGCGCAGGGCGCGCTCGGCCATGCCTTGAACCTGCGCCATGGCTTTGCCATCGCCGGCAAGGTGGCTGACCTCGAAATACTTCGAGGGCAGGAATACGCCGTAGCAGTGCAGGTGTATTTCGGTGCCACCCGCGCCTTTGATGAGCTGCTCGTGATAAAGCACGGGCCCGGTAATGGGGCCGAACTTGGATTGAAACCTATCGCGGCCCTCGTGGCCGATGGCGCGCAAAAACGGGTCCATGAGCCGCACTGCGGTGTCATTGACCAGATGAGAAAGAAAACCCACCTTGCGCACCTTGGAGGTATTGCGAATGGGTGCGTAGCGAAGGGGTGAAACCGTTTCAAGAGATTTTGGCTCGAACTCGCGCGCCCAGAAATGGCGGGTCAGGTCGACCAGCTTGCGCTCGAGAATGCGCCCGCACAGCTGCTCCAGGCCATCGAGAAATTTGACGGTATTTTCTTCGCGAATAAAGGCGCTGGGTTCAAGCCGCAAGGTGTCGGGTTTGCTGAGCGTCACGCCCACTCGAATTTTATGCCGGTGCATCAGATAGCTGGCGTAGATATACGTGGCAAAGCCCGCCTGATGAATCGTGTGCAGAATAGTGGGAATCGGCGCATCGCCACCAAAGTTGAATTCGATTCCCAGCAGATAACCCCTGCCCCGCACTTCGCGCAATACGCCGGGATACCGCGCCTGGATACCGGCCACACGCCCGCGCACCAGTGCTTCAAAAGCAGCGGCTGATTTTTTGATCGCGTCGGCTTCCCGCGACAGAATTTGCAGCGTCTTGAGCGCCACGAGCGACGACATCTCGTCTTCGGAAAACGTGGACGTGTGCACGAACCCAAACTTCGCCTGATACCGGTTACTCACCACCAGCAGAGCCGAAATTTTTGCCAGGCCGCCGCCCAGGCTTTTGCCCAGCAGAATGTAATCGGGCTTAAGCCCCACCGCATGAGCCGCGATGAAACGGCCGGTGCGAAAAAGCCCGCACTGGATTTCGTCGGCAATCAGCGGCGCATCGTGCTCTTGTCCAACCGATTTCAGCACCGCCGCGAACTCCGGCGTCAGGCATTGAATGCCCCCCTCGCCCTGAATGGCTTCGAAAAGCACGCCGGCAACCGCGCTGAAGCCGGAAACGTCTTCAACCGGGCTCGCATGCTTGCAGTGCGCAAGATTTTGGCGCGCCTGCTCCAGATTCTCCGTACGCGATAAAAACAGCGCGTGAATGGGGCTCGAGGCATACATGCCCTTGAACTCGAGATTGGTCGTCACCGAAACCGAGCCCGCTGTTTTGCCATGAAAGCTGCCTTCGACGGCGACTATCGCAGGCTGCAGTCGGGCAAGCGTTTCAAGGTAGCCGTCAATGATCTGAAAGACGCTTGAATTTTTTTCACCAGCCGTCACCAAATCGGCGCGCCGGCCCTCGAGCTGGTCGATGAGCCGCGCGCGACGCTGCTGCCATTCCATGAGCGCGTGCTTGATGGCGGCCTCGACTGCTTCGGCGCCCGAGTTGCAAAGCGTGGTGATGAACCGACGGGGCTCGCCCCCGTGCAGCGCTAAAAGCTCGTTTAACTTCATGGCCACCTGTACAGCGCCGGGGCGAATCGAGGCCTGCGCGTGCACGGGAACCCTCGCATCCAAGCTGCTCTTTACCGCGTCGATGAGCTCGGCATTGTTGTGCCCCAGCAGCGTTGAGCCGTAGCCACCCAACAGATCAATGACGTCATGAGTCGACTCGCCGTCGGCATACTGCAGCTGATCGCCTTCGGCCCCCACGTAAACCAGATCCAGCTTGAGCAGCTTGAGCAACTTGGCCACTTGCGGACGAACATACTGCGCATATTGGTCCCCCAGAAGCTCGGGGTCGATGCGTTTCATAACCTTTAATGTAGCCCAATTGCATTGACCCGGGTAGATCGCAGGACATAAACTTTTCCGGTGACGAGCTCCAAAGAGGCTGAACTGCTTTGCCTACTCAACCTGGCGCAACTTCGCGATGCCGACAAGGCTCGCGCCCTGCAGCTTGCGCGCGAAAAGCCGGACTGGCCCGGGTTCTTTGACCTGACCTGGCGCAACTCGGCCCTGATTCTGACGTGCCGTAGGATACGCGAACTGGGAATCGAAGCCACGGGCCTTTCGGAATGGAAAGACCGCGAGCAGGAGCTGCTAAAAAGTGCAACGGCCCGCGGCACCTGGGCCACAAGCTTTTTAAAGCGAGCCTCGGAAAACGGCATCGAGGTCATCGTACTCAAGGGCGGGCTGTTTGGGTCGGTGCTGTACAACGACCCGGCTTACAAGAAAATGAACGACATCGACGTGCTGGTGCGCCAAAGCGACGGGCCGCGCCTGGCCAACGTGCTGCGCGAGCTGAAGTTCGAAAGCGTGGGTCAGCTGCTGGGAAAAGCCGAGTTCGATGACGATTCCCACCACTGCCCGCCTTTTGTAAGCCCGGATTTGATGGCCATGGTGGGCATACACTGGGGCCTGACCTCGCCCCATTCGGTGTGGAAACCCGATCTGGACGAAATCTGGAAAGCACGCACTCCCGAAAGAGTATTCGGCGCAAATGCGTTTCGAATGAGCTGGGAAGACAATCTGCTGCATCTTTGCATTCACCTGCCGTTCTTCAAGGTGGGCGTGCGCGAGCTTGCCGACGTTTACAATCTGGTTTTGTTTGCCTCACCCAAACTGGACTGGAAGATTTTTGACGAGCGGGTGCGCCGCTGGAATGCCGAAGACGCGGCTTACCGCGTGCTAACGCTGGCCCACGCTTTAATGCCGCTAGGGATTCCTCAGGATTTGCCTTCAAAGTGGAAGGCACGCGCGTCTTCGTTCACGATTCGCGACACCGAAGATCGGTGCCGCCTGGGCGCAGCCCTGATCGGCACGCGCTCGGTGCAGATTGGAAAAATCGAGAAAGCCTTTTCGATTTTTCGACTCACTGAAAGTTACTCGGAAAAAGTACTGGCCTGGGCCATGACCTGGAAGCTCACCTTCTGGCCCTCGGCGGCCGAGCTGCCCAGGCTAGTGCCGCGCTACAAGGACACTGGTTTTGCCAGCCGGCTCAAGATGCGCCTGCTTGCCGGCAGCTACTGCTGGCGCGCCATGGCCCGCGACTACGGGCAGCTTGCGCTGTGCGCGATAACGGTGATTAATATTGGTGTGGTGCTTCGGGCCACGCTGCTCAGGCCCTTTGGCAAAAGCGGCGAGTCGATTCGAAAACACCCGGCCGCAAAACTTCTCGAGGCTTTGGAATGAGACGCGATGAACGATAACTTCGAAGCGCGGTTGAAATCTTTGATCGAAGCCGGCGTGAGGTCGCGGCAAGGCGTGAGTGAGCAGTTCTTTGACCTCTGCCCCACGCTTGCTGCCGACAAGCGGCTGGCCTGGGCAAGTTTTCTGTGCTCGATTGCGACCACCGAGTCGATTGAAACCATGCTGATCGAGCCGATTCGCCAGGCCTTTGCCCACTCGAGGCCCATTCTGGATTACCTGGACGTGCATGGTGACGACGAACGCCGCCACTTTGGCATGCTGACGAGCTACGTGAAGCGCACGTTTGATTTTGAAAAAAAACACAAGAGCACCACCGACGTGGTGGTGTACGGGGTTTTACTGCCCCGGTTCGCCAAGCTTGGCCGCTTCAAGCCGCTTTATCTGCTGGCGCCTCTGCGTTTTTACGAAGCCTTCTCGCTTGAGTTCTACAAGGTGCTCAAGCGCCTGGCTCAAAGCGATGGGCTGCCGCAGCTGGTGCTGCTGATTCAGCAGATCGAAAAAGATGAGCTGCGCCACCTAGCCGGCCTGGACACGCTGGTGCGTGCGCATCGCGACAGCGCGGGAGCGCCCACGCGCGCCGATCTGGTGATGATTCGTTCCGTTCTCAATCTTTTGCTGTTCGACATCAACATCGCGCCGTGGGCCGTGCACAATCGCCGGGTTCGCCGAAACGCGCTGGCCATTGGCATCGACCCCGCGCAAATGAGCCGCGACGCGCGCGGCGCCGCCGAAGACGCGCTTCAATTCGCAGGAGGATACGGCAAATGAAAATCTCGATCACGGGCGTGGATGGCACCGGCAAAACCAGCATCATACGCGCTTTGCAGCAGCAGTTCGCGGGCTCGCCCACCCACGTGCAAGCGTTTCGGGCGCCTCAATACCATGAAAACCCGGACGCCCCTTTCAGTAAGTTTTCCACTTCAATAGATGCCTTGAGCGTGCTGGCCGATAAAACCGGCGACCCGCTGCTCAAGACCTGCGCGCTTTTCCTGTCCATGACTTTATACGGCGACGTTGAGGCGCACTACGAGCATGCCTTTCACCCGCGTTTTCTTTTCTCGGAAAGACAAGCCCTGGCCGATAGCCTGGCTTACTCGAAGTTCTACAAGGGGCTGCTGACCGGACCCCTGAAGCCACGCAAGCTGGAGTCGCAGGGCGCCCTGGAAGATTGGCTGCTTGTGTTGCGCAGCAGACTGCCCGCCAAATCCTCAATTCACGCCGATAAGCTCGCGCTCTGGAATCTTCCGCTTTTCATCCGCGAGCTTTTTGAGCTCGAGCCCGATGACCTGGTCGAGCACCTGAAAGCTCTTTACCACTGCAGCTACCCCGACCAGATCGTCTTTCTCAAAGTTTCCTCGCCTCGGCTCATGGAGCGCCTGGCGCAAAAGGCCGCGGGTGGCACGCAGAAAGAGCTGCATGAGAAAAAACACGTTTTGGAAGCACTGCAGGCCGGCCTTGAGCAATGCTGCCAGGT
>JACQAW010000172.1 GCA_016194725.1 Deltaproteobacteria bacterium | reverse complement strand
GACTTGGGCCCACGGGCAGGCACCCATGGCGGCGAGCTGGTGGCGCAGGGAACAGTTCACGAAATTTGCTCCAATCCCCGGTCTCTTACCGGTCAGTACCTGACGGGCAAACTACGCGTCGAGGTGCCGGCAACACGCCGCCCGATCAATCTGAGTAATGCCATCTCACTTAAAGGTGTAACTCAGAACAATCTCAAAGCCGTCGATGCGGCCTTTCCGCTGGGCGCTTTTACCTGCGTAACCGGGGTATCGGGGTCAGGAAAGTCGACGCTGGTTATCGACACGCTTTATGCCCTGCTGATGAATTCGCTTCATCGCACCAAAATTCCAGAGCTGAAATACAAGTCCGTCAATGGAATCGAGCTCATCGACAAGGTTATTGATATCGATCAGTCGCCCATTGGCCGCACGCCGCGAAGCAATCCGGCCACCTATACCGGTACGTTCAGCATGATTCGCGATATCTTCGCGCAGCTGCCCGAGAGCCGCATGCGTGGCTTCAAGCCCGGCCGCTTCTCTTTCAATGTAAAGGGGGGCCGCTGCGAGCGTTGTCAGGGCGATGGCTTGGTGCGGGTCGACATGCATTTTTTGGCCGATACTTACGTTACTTGCGACGAATGTGATGGTCGGCGCTACAACGACGAAACCCTGACTATAAAATTCAAGGGCAAATCGATCGCCGAGGTGCTTGGCATGACGATCGACGATGCCACAACTTATTTCGAAAACGTGCCAAGCCTCTCGCTGAAGCTGCGAACGCTTGCCGATGTCGGCCTAGGCTATATTACGCTTGGCCAAAGCGCTACAACTCTTTCGGGTGGCGAGGCCCAGCGTATGAAGCTGGCCAAAGAGCTCTCACGGCGCGCCACCGGCAAAACCCTATATATTCTCGATGAGCCCTCGACCGGGCTGCATTTCGACGACGTCCGCAAACTCAACATCGTCCTGCATCGGCTTGTCGATCAGGGCAACACGGTTATAGTCATCGAACACAATCTCGAAATCATCAAAACCGCCGACTACCTCATCGACCTTGGCCCCGAAGGGGGCGAGGGGGGCGGTGAAATTGTTGGGCTGGGCACTCCGGAAGAGCTTGTGCACGTCAAAGGCTCGCACACGGGCGCTTATCTCATGCCCTATTTGGGCTGACTCGGCCCTGTCTTGAAATAAAAAGCCCCGCGCTCGCCTGTGGCGGTGAGCGCGGGGCTTTCATTCTTTTAGCTTTTCAGCTCGAGGACTAGAGCTTAACGAAGCAGACCAGCCACGCCAAGATGACGAGCGATTCGATAAGTGCAAGGCCCAGAATCATCGGAACAAACAACTTGCCGGCAGCGGCGGGGTTGCGTGCGATGCCTTCGAGTGCGGCAGCAGCCGTACGGCCCTGGCCAAGTGCGCCACCCAATGCAGCGATACCGATGCCGATACCTGCAGCAAGAGCTGCGAAGCCTTCGGTCTTGGCGCCGCCTTCAGCTGCGAATGCCATGCTCGATAGCAGGAAGGTGGCCACGGCCACCAACAAAATTTTTACGTTGCCCTTCATAATTCCTCGATCTCCTTTCAAAATGAACCCATTTTAATGGGCGTCGTGCGATGTTGACAGGCTGATATACACCATCGTGAGCAGGCAAAATACGAACGCCTGCACGAATGATACAAACACGCCCATTGCGTAGAAAATGACTGGCACCACGTAAGGCACCAGGTGATGAAACGTTTCGAGCACCAGATGGTCGCCCATGATGTTTCCCTTCAGTCGCAAAGCCAGAGTCATGGGACGGAAGAGGTGAGACATCAATTCGACAACCAGCAGTAGCGGCGCCAAATACCAAACGGGACCCAGAAAGTGCTTGAGATAGGCGATTCCGTGGATTCTGAACCCGTGAAAATTATAATAGAGAAAAACAAATACGCCCGCAGCCAACGTAACATTGATGTTTTCGGTTGGCGGCACGAACCCTGGAATCAGTCCGATGATGTTACAGCCAAATACAAAAATAAATAGCGTTGCACAAAGAGGAAAGTACTCTTCTGCAGCATGCACTCCCATGACCTGCTCGGTGAGGTCATAAAGTTTTTCGGCCACGATCTCAAAGAAGTTGCGATAGGTAAGCGTACCGTCAGGCACCGTGGAATCGCCGGCGGCTTTTAGCTTCAGCGTGGCAACCGCACCCGCGATCAGAATCAATACCGCAACCAGCACCGCCATTACGACGTGCGAAGGAAACTGTTCCAGCGCTGGAATCATCGAGAGCCAGGTAAATGCTTCTTTTTGTGCGTCACTGTGCATAAATCAACTCTTTCATTCCCAGGCTGCCACACGCAACCAGTAATGTGACGGTTCCAAAAGCAAAGGGTATGCCCTGGATCCAGGTCGCCGTCAGGAGCATGGCCAAAACCGCGCCCCAAAACAGAAATTTACCAAGAAGAAACAGGTAAAATATCGGTTGCAAATTTCCGCCCTCATAAACAACAAAGAGCGCGCTTCCGATTTTTTTCAACAGCTCCAGATTCACCACCATCATCAGCCATCCCGCCAGGAAGGACTTCCAGGCTCCGTGCCCGCTGAAATGTGTGAACAGAACCAGACCGACGGCGCCATAAAGCAAGTTAGCGCTGCTGAGCCAATTAAGTTGATTTGTTACCTTTGCTGGAATCTTCATCCTGCCTCATCACCTTATACAAACGGTAAAAACCGACGCAGAACCCAGCCAAAGTAAACAAAACGGAGAACACCGGATTCGTGTTTATCCAGTGGTCCAGATAGTACCCCGCCGCAAAGCCGGCCACCACATAAACGATGACTTCAGAAACAGCGGCAAAGCCTTTCATCGCCCTACGGAGGGAATCCTGATCTAAATCCACTTTTGTGGGTTAGTAGCCCGGCCCATGCCCTAAGATGGTGGCTTAATGGCTACGGTTTTTTCGTTCCTTTAGCCTGCGAATCTTGGCTTCAACCACCGACCTCGCGGGATGCTTGTCGATTACCTTTTGGTAGATATCGAGAGCTTCGTCAAATTTGTCCTTTTCCTCGTAGCAATTTCCGATTCCGAATTGAGCGAACGCAGCTTGTTGCGTATTCGGATAATACAGGATGACGTCCTGGAAGGCGTCAATTGCCGCATCGACATCACCCTTGGTATAATAGGTATTGCCCACCTGATACAATGCCTCGGGTGCCAATGGACTCTTGGGAAACCGCTTTCCGATGTCGCGGTAAACCTCGATGGCATGCTTGAAGTCCAGGCTTCCGTAATAGGCTTTGGCCATACGCAGCAGGAAAAAGTCCTTTTCGGGTGACTCCGCATACTTATCCAACAGCCGCTTATATTGCTCCACAGCGCTTTTATAGTTTTCAAGCTTGGTGAAGTAAATTTCGCCAATACTTTTTT
>JACQAW010000171.1 GCA_016194725.1 Deltaproteobacteria bacterium | reverse complement strand
GAAGCAGGTCCTTGGGAAGACAGGCCTGCTCAAAAATTTCGGCTATCTTAAGGCCAATGAGGGGAGTGACTTCGCTGGGCTTGAAGATGACGGCATTGCCAGACAACAGCCCCAGGGTGATTTCGCCAAAAGGAATCGAGAAGGGGTAATTCCATGGGGACAAGATGGCGATGACCCCTTTGGGCCAGAAGTTCAAACTGCTTTTGCGGTGCTTCATTAAATGCATTGAAATTGGGCGGTCGCGCAATAATTTCGGCGCTCGCTTGGCATACTGTGAAAGCAAATCCATGGCGGGCAGTATATCGTTTACTATTGCTTCAAAACGGGGCTTCCCATTTTCCTGGCAAATTAATTCCGCCAACGTGTCGACATTGTCTAAAAGGTGCTCCCGGGCATTGATGAAGTATTTAATTCTGTCTTTGGGTCGAACCAGGGCCCAGGCTTGTTGGGCCGCACGCGCGCGAACAACCATTCCAGGGATGGCTTCAAGGGGAGTCTGATCCAACCGCGTAAGGGGTGTTCCCGTGGCCGGGTTGCGGGAAGTAATGGTCTCCATCGTATTTTCATCATAGCATAGGGCCTCTATGATGCCGACCTCAGACGCGACGCAGGGCCTTCTCGATGGAATTCTTGGTCAGGGTGATTTTGGCACGCCTGCCGCCGAATTAACTCCAGCGGCGCAGAGAGTTCTGGAGTCACGCTACTTTCTGCGGAACGCGAAGGGCGAAGTGGCAGAAAATGCCCGGCAGTTATTTTCTCGTGTGGCTCGTGCAGTAGCCCAGGTCGAGGGCAAGTGGGTGCGGGCGGGTGGCGTGAATTCGCGCGAGGCCGTCATTGACCAAACCGCACGAGGGTTTTTTGAACTGCTGTCATCACTGCGGTTTTTGCCAAATTCGCCAACACTCATGAATGCGGGTCGCCCAAAAGGTCAGCTTAGTGCCTGTTTCGTGCTGCCTATTGAAGATGATCTGGGAAGAATTTTTGAATCTTTGCGCGACTCAGCAATAATTCATAAAACTGGCGGCGGAACAGGGTTTAATTTTGGTAAAATACGTCCGGCAGGCGATCGAATATCTTCTTCAGGGGGCGTGGCAAGCGGGCCGCTGGCATTCTTGAGGATATTTGATTCAACCACCCAGACCGTAAAACAGGGTGGCACGCGTCGCGGGGCGAATATGGCCATCATGCCCGTCGATCATCCTGATATTGAGTCCTTCATTACCAGTAAAACCCAAGGGGGGATCGAGAATTTTAATATTTCGGTTGGTGTCTCGGACTTATTTATGAAGGCAGTCAAGGACGGGGCGACGTGGAGCCTGCGGAATCCCCATGATGGCAAAATCACCCGCCAGCTCCGCGCCCGTTCGCTCTGGCGCAAGATCGCCCTTTCGGCGTGGTCCAGCGGTGATCCCGGTGTGGTATTTTTGGATAAGATCAATAATGCGAATCCAACCCCGGCTATCGGCCCTATGGAGAGCACCAACCCCTGTGGCGAGCAGCCGCTGCTTCCCTATGAAAGCTGCAACCTTGGGAGCATGAATTTGCTGGCATATGTGCAGGATAATGGGCTGAATTGGGGTGAGCTCGAGCGGGACATCACGCTTGCCGTGCGGTTTTTGGACAACATCATTGAGGCGAATTCGTATCCTCTGCTTGCTATCGAAGAGATTACCCTTATGAACCGTAAAATTGGTCTTGGTGTCATGGGCTGGGCCGATGTGCTTATGGAGTGGGGCGTCGCGTATGACTCCGACGAGGCGGTCGGTCTTGCCGAGCAGATAATGCAGCGGATCAACGAAATCGCTATACGTACAAGCGAAGTGCTGGCAATTGAGCGAGGCGCGTTTGCGGGATTTGCAAAGTCCATATGGGCGGCGCGAGGCCATAAGCCGCGGCGAAACGCCACTGTGACTACGGTTGCACCCACCGGCACAATTAGTTTGATTGCTGGAGTCAGCAGTGGCATTGAGCCGGTGTTTTCGCTGGCATTTGAAAGAGAAGCCCTGGAGGGCGACCGGATGATTTTTGTCCATCCGGCCCTCAAACGAGCTCTTCGCGATACTGGTGTACGGTCGCGAAAAATTTTAATGAAGATCATTGAAACGGGCTCGGTCGCCGAGGGCTCCGATCTTCCGCTCCGACAGCGTCGTGTTTTGCGCACGGCCACTGAAATTAAGCCGATCTGGCATGTTCGTATGCAGGCAGCATTTCAAAAGCACACGGAAAATGGCGTGTCCAAAACGATTAATCTTCCGGGCTTCGCAACTGCAGCAGATGTCCAAAGGATTTATGAGTCGGCGTTCTGTCTGGGATGCAAAGGGATTACTGTTTTTCGCGATGCCAGCAAGTCAAAGCAGGTTCTCCGGCGGGGGTTATCACGAGGCAAGGGCCGGCGTCGCGACCTGCTTGAAGCCGTTGATTGGTTACTTGATGATGACAGGGACCACACTCTGGCGCGCAAGAAGGCCTCGGTGGGAATGGCGTCACTTAGTCGCGAGCAACTGAAGCGTCAGAAACGGTAGTGTATTTGCGTTGAAGCAAACTCGATGTTAAGAGATAAGTCACGCGGGCATAGCTCAGTTGGCTAGAGCACGACCTTCCCAAGGTCGGGGTCAAGGGTTCGAATCCCTTTGCCCGCTCCATTTTACGCCCGGAACCCCCTGAAACCAGGACATAAAAACACTGAATAAAATCAATGTCTTGGGTTTCGTCGCCTAAGCTGCTGAAAACAATAGGTAATGAACCGTGCGACAATGGTCGGGAATTCCTGAAAACGCGTAACCAACTGAAATAATAGATGATATTGGGTTGTTGACGGTATCATTATATAGCGGTAAGAGGGCAGTTCTATTTTTTGTTCATATTTGGGGGCGTG